>CAYGHZ010000017.1:771-20295 GCA_964349635.1 uncultured Candidatus Marinamargulisbacteria bacterium | reverse complement strand
ATATTTTGCGTCTTCATTAACCCAGACCGCTTCGTCTTCCTGCATCGGTACATAAATATTTTTAAAAAAATAGCTGGGGTACGCTTCCGGTCGGTTATCCACAAATACTCTCTCTTGCGGAAACACGTGATAAATCAGATACCCGCCAATATCATAATTATTAAAAATCGGACCGTGCAGTTCGGTCTGTTTGAAAAACTCCGCGGATGCGTTCGCCGCTTTGATTTCTCCGATTCCAATCGACTTTGGCTTGTAATCCCAAACAAAATATAGGGACAGAATCAGCGCAAAATAGTTCAGCGGCATTTTCTTGCTTGCGACGATCGGAATAAAAAAATAGCCAAATAACGGCAGCGCGCGATTGACTTTAAACGACAATATGCCAAAAACAACGATCAAAACCGTATCTCGCCATTGCCGATTAAATAACAGGCTAAACAGTGCAATTCCCAACAAAACCTCATAATGCAAATACACCGCGTCGTGAAACCGATTTTGCATAAATAGTACGGATTGGTTTTCCGCCAGGTCATACCCAAAATCACGGAAGATCGTGAACGGAACCAAGGCGCCTTTTAGAAAGTAGGGATTTACCAGGCAGGCAAGACACGTGGGCAGGAAAAAAGAAGGCGCAAAGAGTAAAACAAGAAACGGACCAAATGCAAAAAATATGTGCGTATTGACCCAAATAATTTGAATCAGCGGGAGCAGAAAAAACCATCGCCGTTTATCTTGGCTCAGCACATAATAAAAAACGCCTAAAAATAAATAACTAAATACTTCCGGCCGGATTTCAATGCGGCGGGTAATCAATGGCAGGGCCAGAAGCGTCATTGCGGCGGCAACCACGGTTCCCGATTGGTTTCGGGCCGCGGCAAAGAAAAACCAAAGCGCGCCCAGGCTGGCCGCCAAATAAAAAACAGTTAAGCCTTCAAAGCTAAAAAATTTCCAAATAAGAAAAAAAATCGCCCCGACTCCCCAATGGTGGTTAATAACCGGAAAATCAGGCATCGTGAACGAATAAAAATTAGTAGAGACCGGCGCGAAATTCTCAAAAAAGTAGCGGCCGTTGATGATATGACGGCCCAGGTCGGCCGTGATCAAATTAATTTTTTGCAAATAAAAAAGCGCGGCGAATCCGAATAACGCTAAGATAGGCAACCATTTTTTCATGTCATAATAAGTGTAACGTATGATTCCCCGCCTCCCAGCGATGATTCTTTTAATCGGACTCTTGGGCTCCGCGTTATCGGCGGCCGAGCTTTACCGATACAAAGCCGAGCGCAAGAACCCCTGGAAAGCAGGATTCCAAGGCGTGCTACCGTGGCCAGCCTTGGGGCATCACTACGCGGGCGACTGGGAACGCGGTAAGCCCTTCTTTTATGCGGAGGCCGTAACAGCCGGATTCGCTGCCTACATTCACATATCCGAAGCCGAATCCAATAACAAGATCAGCACGGTTCAAACGCTATTGGGCCTGCTTGCTATCCTAAAACTATGGGAAGCCGCCGATGCCTTCGCCACTGCTGATCAATTGAATTACGAACTCCGGCGGAGATATCAGATTCACGAGCTAACGCAGGTGTCGATGTTTAATATAAATATCGAATAGGGAATTCTACTTGTGAAAGGGGTGGAAAGCCATGCATAAAGATCATCCTGCGCGAAAGGGTGCCTACTTTGCGCCAGGACAACCGATTCCGCAAGGGCAGGGGCCAGCCAAGGCCGAAGCGCCACCGCCGCCTAGAGAAGAAAAAAGCGCCGCTCAGGTATTCCTGTCCCATTTAACCCCGCAAGAAATGAAGGACAGGCGCGTCGAAAAGCTTTTGACTTCCGCCAACAACGAATTTTGGAAGAAAAAAGATCATTCTCTTACTATCGTCTATAAAGATATTGTCGCGGCCTTGAAAGAAGAGCCGGACAACACGCATGCGTTGGCGATGCTTCATAAATTGGAAATGGACGGGTTATTGAAACCCATGTTTGTTACCGAATTTTTAGAAGATTTGTTAAGCGGCGAAGCCCGAGATTTAGCTTTGAAAGCCTACCAGGCTTGCCGAATCAATTGGGCGTCCCAAGAGGCGCTTTTAGCCGATCTAAAGGGCCGACTCATCAAACGATAAAAGGGTGTGATATAGTGGCTCCATGCTTCACGCCGTCATACTTGCCGGAGGAAAAGGCACGCGATTTTGGCCGCTTTCACGATCTAGAAAAGGCAAACAATTTCTTTCAATCATTGGCAAAGAGTCTCTTCTTGAGCAAACCATCGACCGCATCAAACCCTTAGTTAAACCTCAAAATATTTGGATTGTCGGAGTAAAAGATCAGGCCAAGCATTTTGCTCGAATTAAAAAACAATATGGCTGCCATGTTCTGTACGAACCGGTAGGTCGAAATACCGCCGCCAGCATCGGATGGGTCGCATGTGAGATTCTAAACACCGATCCGGACGCCGTTATGGTTGTGTTGCCTTCGGATCATTCCGTAAAAGGAATTCCACAATTTAGACACATTATTCGCGAGGCAGAAAAACAGGCGCGGAAAGACAAGCTCGTCACTATCGGAATCGTCCCAACATTTCCCCACACCGGATTTGGCTATATTGAGGTCTCTAATAACAAGGCGACTCCTGCCCAGGTATTGGCATTCCATGAAAAACCAAAACACGACGTGGCGCAAAAATATATCCAATCCGGCCACTATTTCTGGAATTCGGGAATGTTTGTCTGGAAAGTTGATACGTTTCTAAAACTTCTCAAAAAACACCTGCCCAAAAGCTACGCCATACTTTCTAACAAAGCTAAGCTAAAATCGAGATTTGCGCAGCTTGAAAATATTTCGGTTGATTACGCTATTTTAGAAAAGTCCGCAGACAGCACGGTAATGTTCAAAGCGGACTTTGAATGGAACGATCTTGGAAGTTGGTTGGCGTTAAAAGACTTTTGGCCGGCGGATAGTCAACGCAACATTACGAAGGGCAAAAAAATACTCTTGAACAGCAAAAATAATATTATTTTCAGCAATCGGCGATTGGTCGCCTTGATCGATGTTCAGGATTTTATTGTGGTTGACCATGAAGACGCCTTGCTGATCGTGCCCAAAGCCAGCGATCAGAAGATCAAGGATCTTTATGGAATTCTCCCCAAAAAATACCAGTAGCTTCACGCTCTACATCCAAACCAATTCCCCCGGTGAGCTGACCAGCTGGACAGGCCCGATCGTCAAACGGTTCAAAGAACTCAGGCCGGATAGTCGCGTGGTTATATTGCTCACACCCTGCCAATACGCCAGCGGAAACGAGGTCGAAATCGCTAAGAAAATCCCGGGCGTGGATCAGGTTCATTCACCTTCGCAAACCATAGGCAAACTCCTCTCTTTTCCTTTAATCCAAAAACAACCTGGCGTTATCCTGTTTCTTGGCGGTGATCCCATGTACAGCCAGTTATTTGGCCTAAAATATAAAATCCCGGCGTTCGCCTATACAGAGCATAAACGAAAACCGGGACTTCTGTTCAAGAAGGTATTTTACAAGCACGTCGACGGCGATTTGATGGGCGCGCGCGTTTTGGAATATCAAAAACCACCCGAACCGCAAGATCCATATTGTTTATTTATGGCCGGATCGCGACCGCAGCATTTTTTTAACTTAGTTCCCTTTTATAGCGAAATCGCAACGATTCTCAAACAAAAAATTCCTGATTTCAAATCTATTCTGCTCGTCTCACCCTTCATCAAAGATTCTGACTTGGTTCGGCTGCACAATGTCCCCTTGGAATTTGAGGTTCTGCGTGGTCAATCGCTGGATTTCATCAGCAATGCCCGGTTTGTCGTAACGATTCCAGGCACAAACACAGCCGAAGCCATGTATTTGAGAACACCCATGCTCGTACTGGTTCCCACCCATCGACCGGAATTTCTGATTTTGGACGGCCTGGGCGGCCTAATCGGCAATCTCCCCTTAATTGGCAAATGGATCAAAACCGGAATCGTCGCATATTTAAAAACCCGAATCGCCTTTTTCTCGCATCCCAATCGCCTTATGCAGAAGAGAATTGTTCCGGAATTGGTCGGGAAATTTAGCGCTGACCAAGTAGCCGATACCATTCAGCATTATTATCAAAATGATGCGAAACTCAAAGAGATACGCTCGGGACTTGAGCAAATCAGCCCAAACATTGAGATTCTCGACAAAATTTGCAATTCTATTGCCATTCAATAGCCCATGTCTCACAAAATTATTTCCTTAACAATTCCAGCCATGTCCGACGTGCGAAATGAATTCGAAAGAATTTACCAGAGAGTGCCTCAAGGTAACGTCAAAAATACCTGTGTCGGAAAATGCTTAACGATGTATTTACCTCAGCGATCAGCCGAAGAATTGCAAGCCATTTATTTACGCGAGTTTAACAATAATCGGAGTGCAGAAATTCTGTTGCCGCAGGCAGTCCAAGATCAGCTTGGGCTTGTGGAAAATAAGCTTTTGGACCAGCCAAACGTCGATCTAGCCAAAAGATTCGAAGCCGTATCGAACCTTCCCGATGACAACGACTACGTTGTGTATCTACGGGGTGATAGAGAACGCCATGCGTTTTGGATTTCGCCTAAAGAACAAACCATTTTTGATGGATCGGCAGGGAAAGTAAAACTTAGCTCCAAAGAGAACTTTCAACAATGGCTTGAATATCTACTTTACTTTAGAGAGTTTGCAACGGAAGAAAAAAATGTCCGAATACAGGTAGCCAGCTACGTCAACAGCAACGCTTCCTGAGCCGTAAAACGGTTCTTCTCCGGATAAGTCATCGCCATAATCAGGCAAAAAAGCTGCCAGCTCGCACCCCGGATTCCAGGCAAAGCTTGCTCCGGTTCGCAGGTCTCGCCAATCCCGGAAAATAGATTGGCCGCGACAAGCCCAAGCGCGTAAACGTCCGCAAGGTGCGTGGCATTCTCGGCAAAAGGACAATAGGGATTAACATCCTGTCCCAAAGAATCTCCATCGCCGATGAGTGAATGTCCAAAATCGATTAGTTTGGCGGTTCCACCATGTGTTATGACAATATTTTTAGGCTTAATGTCTCGATGAACAATCTTACGATCATGAAGGTCGGCGAGTCCTTGCAACGTAGTCCTCAAGAAGTTCAATACTCTTCGCGAATCCCCCTCAAATTCAGACGCAAGTTCATGAACATTTCCGCGAGCCCGTTCCATCACACTAAAAACGTTCTGTGAAGAAGGAAGCGCCCCATAACAAAATGTTTGAATTACTCTGGCTCCCTTAAGACGACTCAATATCGCATTCTCTCGCACAAGTTCTGCAGAATTTCTTAGGCTTAACTTAGCAATCCTTACCGCTACGGGAAAATCAGAATATCCTAGCCCAAATAAGGCGCCTTGATAGACGCCGGAAAAGCCGCCACAACCAATTTGGCGACTCTCCAAATACCTAAACTTAAATTCACCAATGCAATAGTCAGGAGAGCCCTGGTTCTTAGTGACAATGGGAAGGCTCGTACCCAGCACCGAAGACTTTTCGTCGTCAGATTCTAGCATTTGAATTTGAGCCACGTTAAGGCGTGTCGGCGCATCAATAGAAAGTTGAAAACCCTTTTTAACTGATAAAGGTAGTTGAAAGGGCTTACTTAAAACAATGTGCTCTAACTCAAACGGCTGAACAGCGATAATTTTATGCATCTTGCCTAGTTATCGCGCAAGAAGGTAAAATTATTTCAATAATATACAATAATGTAGTAAATACGGCAAAAAAGCAGCTGCCATTCAGATGACACTTGAAAGCAGCGAAACAGATGCTAAAAAGGCTGCTAGAATTGCCAGAATCCTGGCGGATGTATGTTCAGAAGTAGTACAGATGGTCGGTCAAAACATCATCCAGAGGGGTCAATTGCAGCGTTTCTTTTCTTAATTAAAAGGAAGAGGGGAATGTTTAAGTGACCCTATAAATACCTGGGTAAACCCAACTATTTATACTGCCCCTTGCAAGTCATGAGGGCTTTTCGCCCTTCCGAATATTCCCCTTTCCTTATATAGTTCAAATACCCCCAATTGGAAGGAGCTAAACATGTCCCAACTCACCGTTGATAAAAAGACCGGCGCCGAAGCTATTTCCTGGGATCTATCCGACCTATTTTCCGCAATCGACGATCCCCGAATTAACGAAATCCTGAAAACCAGCAAATCCTTTGCGGAAGCCTTCGCCGCCAAATACAAAGGCAAAGTAAAGGCGCTCACCGATGCGCAAATCGGCGAGGCGTATTTGGCCTTGGAAGAATTATTGACCCCGCTTTATAAAGTGAGCCAGTTTGCCAGCTTGGTGTATTCCACCGACACCTCGAACGAAGCGGCTAAGGCCTTGGATGCCAAGATCGACGAAGAAGAGTCCTATATCGGAAATATTCTGATCTTTTTTGATTTGGAAATCGGTACGCTTGATCGCGAAGTTAATGTGGCAAACTATGGCTACCAAGTCGCCCATATTAGAAAAACAGCCAAGTTTAATCTATCCGAAAAAGAAGAACAGGCAATTAATCTAAAAAACCTAACCGGCGCACGGGCATTTAAGAAAATGTATAGCGAACTCACCTCGTCATTTAAGTTCAAAATAACCGTGGATGGAAAAGAAAAAGAGATGAACGGTAGCGAATTACGCGCCCTTCGCGAACATGAGGATAAAAACGTTCGCCGTCAGGCCATGAAGCTGTTTTTTGAACGCTACAAAGACAATAAAATTGTCGTCACCCATGTCTTTAACAACATATTAAAAAGCTTCAACGTCGAACGAAAATTGCGCGGCTATCCAACCCCCATCAACGTTCGAAACGTCGGCAATGACCTCGATGACAAGGCTGTGGAGGCATTGCACGACGTCACTACCGAGTCTTACAGGCTGGTGCAACGCTATTACAAGCTCAAGGCCAAAATTTTAAATCTGCCGGATTTGGGTTTGGCGGATATTTATGCGCCAATGCCCAAAAGCACTAAAGACTATACATGGGACGAAGCCAAAGCGATGGTATTGGAAGGATTTCGCGCCTTCGACGAAGAGTTTTACACGATGGCCAAACGCATGTTCGATGAAAACCGCATCGATGGGCCCATCCGTCCGAACAAGCGGGGTGGGGCCTTTTGCTCCTCCTCCACGCCGGACGTTTTGCCTTATGTGATGCTCAATTTCCTTGGCCGTGCGCGCGACGTCTCGACGATGGCGCACGAACTGGGCCACGCCATCCACGATATGTTGTGTTCCAAGCAAACGTTGATTAATTATCATCCGATCCTGCCGCTGGCTGAAACCGCCTCGGTCTTCTGCGAAATGATCATTACGGATTTAGTGCTAAAAAGGGAAAAGGATCCTGTGGCCAGGCAAGCGCTGTTGACCGACAAGCTGGAAGACATTTTTGCCACCAGCCACCGCCAAAACATGTTTTCCCGATTCGAAATGGCGACCCACGAAAAACTCTCTGATGGCATTTTAAGCTCGGAGGAATATTCAAAAATCTACAAAGAAGAACTCAAAAAAATGTTTGGCGACTCGGTTGTCTACCCGGATGAATTTGACTGGGAATGGTCGAGCATCCCGCACATGATCGATTATCCGTTTTATGTTTATTCCTACAACTTCGGCAATCTATTGGTGATGGCGCTGTATCAACAATACAAAGACGAAGGCAAATCGTTTGTACCCAAATTAAAGAATCTGTTGGCGTTGGGAAGCTCCAAATCTCCCGACGAAATCACGGCGACGGTTCAGGCCGACATCAGAAATCCGGAATTTTGGCGTAAGAGTTTGCGGTATATTCAGTCGTTGATTGATGAGCTTGAAAGTTTAACCAAATGATAACCATACTTTACATGAGGTTAGGCCCCAGCTTGCCGCAGTGCCATCGAGACCTCCACGCTTTGTGCAGTTAGCATTGCAATTGTTTTGTCCAGGGTTCGGATCGGCTGATTCCGGAATGCTGAATCGAGTTGCAGTTTTAGCAAGGCTGCTTCTAACTTCATGCTGAAACTCTTCAATTTACTTAAATTGTCGAGAGTGGGAGTTTGCTTAACATTCTTTATCAACTGACGGGTCGTATTCTCGATCCAGTTTCGCATTGGCTTCGCAGAATCACCCGTAAAAGCCTCCTTCTGTGCGCCCGAGGAAATAAAAGAAAGTAAGTCCCCTAAATAACTCGGGTTCGTATAGTAGGCAGCCACTCTTTTGAAATCGGTTCCATTTTGAATAAGATTAGCCAACACATTTCGAAATATCTTTGGGTCCGCACCCTTCATCAGAAAATCTTCTATGGCAGGAGCGCTATATTTGCCTTCATTTGTCATGAGACGCAGGGCAGCCGCCACTTTTTCACGCGTGGGGACTGAAGTGGGCGCGATCGTTTTGACCGGCGGTCGGGGCGGATCGACTGGGCGGGCCAAACCTGTCCCAAGAGAGGGCCTGGGCGGCACTGGGGGCCCAGCCTTTTTTCCCTCTTCTTTTACTATTTTTTTTTCAGGAAGTTTCTGCTGACCGTGACTTGGAATTGCCATTGCTGCCATAATAATTGGGTATTCCCAACTCGAGAGACAATCAAACATCAAACTTCAGTCGCTGATAGATGAGCCTGAGGATTTAGTGGGCCAAAATGTTTGACGAAGCCTATATAGCGGGCATGTAAGATACTGCGTTCTATTTCATTCTTTCCAATTCATAACGAACGCCGTATCTTATGTGTGAAAGGAGGTTTTAAGAATGTCGAAAACGATTACCTTACGATTAGAAAATAAAGATTACGAACTTTTTCATCATCTCGCTGAAGGTGAAAACCGCGCCATCGCCAATTTTATAGTAACCAAAGCTAAGCTGCGCTTGGAAGAGGAGCAGTACACAGACACGTTTGAAACTGCAGAAATCTTAAACAACCAGCCGTTGTTGGCGCGTTTAAAACAAGGTCACTTGGAGGCCAAAAAACGCAAAGGGTCTTCCGAAAAACGAGATGGCTTGGATTAAAAACAAGCTCAAAAACTACGTTTATTTACGATATCAATACTGCCGAAAAAGTCGTCGCCATGCTTGCTGTGGAGGCCCGGAAAGATGCCTATTAACAGTGTAATAAAGGCTGTTTTTCTATTACTAGTTTTGATTGTTCCAATCCAGGCCAAGGAATGGGTAGTCTCGGCCGTACCCACCCAAAACAAAGTCATTGCCCTAACCCTCGACGACGGCCCCAACGAAAAATATACCGAGAAATTCCTCGAGATTTTGCAAAGGGAACACATCAAAGGCACTTTTTTTTTGATGGGGCAGCATGTGGAACGATACCCTGAACTTGCGCTAAAAATTAAAAAAGCCGGCCACGAAATCGGCAATCATTCCCACACTCACCACCGGTACGACAAGATGTCAAAGGACGAGATCAAAGCCGATTTGGCGAAAAGCCAACGAGCGTTTTATGACGTTTTTCATGAATTTCCGCTTTATTTTAGACCGCCGTATGGCGCGCTGTGCCCGTCGGATTACGATATTTTCGAACGATATTTTTTCAAGGTTGTGGCGTGGAATTTAGATTGTTTTGATTGGAAAAAAAACTTTAGCGCAAATCAAATAGCCCAGCGGGTTATTGATCGAGCGCAGCCGGGAAGCATCGTATTGATGCACGACAGCAATGATAAAACACTGGCCGCCCTGCCCAAGATGATTGCCGGTTTAAGGGCGAAAGGGTACCATTTCGTCACTGTTAGCCAGCTACTCGACGGAGAATTGAAAGATGCCCAAAAAAAAGTTCGTTGACGCGGTTTTAAAATCCTATGACACCATCGGTGGCATCAACCATTTGGATGGTAAAAATCTGCCGTCTCGGCAAAGCATTCATCATATTTTAGACTTGCTCAAACAAATTTTATTCCCCGGCTATTTTGAATCGTTGAAGCTCACTCATGAAAATCTGCCGTATGTGACTGGCCAGAAAATTTTGAACGTCATCGAACTGCTGCAGAAAGAAGCATCCAAAAGCCTCAATTGGCATTCCGGCGAAGATAGCCGAATGGAAGCCAAGACTATTACCTATGAATTGATCGACTATATCCCCAAACTTCGTGAAACTCTCAAAGACGATATGACGGCTATATTCAAAGGCGATCCCGCCGCAAAAAGCGAGCCGGAGATTATTTTGGCCTATCCGGGGTTTCAGGCTGTGACCGTCTATCGCATCGCCCATTTTCTTTATAACAAAGGCGTGCCGCTGATTCCTCGATTAATGTCCGAGATTGTCCATAGCGAGACGGGAATTGATATTCATCCGGGCGCAAAAATTGGCCGCCATTTTTGCATCGATCACGGCACGGGCGTGGTGATTGGCGAAACCGCCGTTTTGGGCAATAACGTAAAGCTGTATCAAGGCGTCACTATTGGCGCCCTAAGCGTGCCCGACCGTGACAAAATCACCGCAAAGCGTCACCCGACGCTCAAAGACAATGTGACCGTCTATGCGCGCACCACCATCTTAGGCGGCGAAACGGTGATCGGAAAAAATTCGGTGATCGGCGGCAATGTCTGGATCACCAAGTCCGTCCCGGACAATTCGAAAGTATTCTTTTCACCCAAATATGAGCTTTCTACAAAAAATACTGGAAAGTAAAAAGCGCGAAATCGAGGGTCTCTACGGCGAAAAATTCCGTTTTTCTTCAGCCCTGCGACGTTCCGGCCTGTCGCTGATTGCAGAGGTCAAAAAAGCCTCCCCATCGAAGGGCATTATTCGGAAAGAGTTCGATCCGGTGGAGATTGCAAAAAGTTTTACTACCGCGGCGGCCCTATCTGTTCTAACGGAAAAAGAATTCTTTCTCGGGGCGCCGGAATATATCCGACAAATTAAAAAAGAAGCGAAACAGCCTGTCCTAAGAAAAGATTTTATTCTGGACCCCATTCAGGTCTATGAATCCAGACTGATCGGCGCCGACGCCATTTTGTTGATCAAGAAAATCCTCACAAAATCGCAGTGTCAGGAGCTGCTCAATTTGGCCAATCAATTGGGACTAGATGTGCTTTTAGAGCTTCATGATGCCGAAGAATTGGAAGACATTCGCGGCATGAGAAATATCAAAATAATCGGGGTTAATAATCGAAATTTAGAAACATTTCATACCGATATTCAACTGGTGCACACACTGCAACCCAACATTCGGAAATATTTTCCAGAGGCGCTTTTGGTGGCCGAAAGCGGGTTTTCTAAACGAGAAGAATTAAAACGTTTGGAAGAGGCTGGCATCGATGCGGTATTAATTGGCGAGGGGCTGGCAACCCATCCCGCGTTATTGAGTTATTTTGGCTGAAATAAATTCCCGAACCCGTGATAGAGCCGTATTTTCACTGTTCTCAAATTGCCTGATTTCACATCTAATAACCCTATTTCTCTTAAGAGTTTGATGGCTCCAATAATCCAATCCTTCGTCCGAGGCGTCCACCAACTGGCGCCAACGTTTAGGTGTGGCTTCCGGGTGAAATTGCGTGCCCAGCCCGTTTCGGCCAAATTGAACCATTTGCACACACTCCTTATTGATTGCCAAGATAGATGCGCCGGTGGAAGGCATTCGAACAATTTTTTGTTTGTGACTGCTCAAGGCCTGAAAAGGCTGTGACCTATCAACCGGATAAACATCAATTACGCCAAATTCTTCGCCCCATCCCACCTCGCCTCCCAATGCCTTTGCCGTGGCCTGAAGCGCAAAACAGATGGCTAAAAATGGTTGATTGGATTCAACCAAAAATCGAATAAAACGAAAAAGACCCTCCATCCAAGGCTGGGGACTGGTCACATTGCTGGGACTACCGGTTAATATATGGAAATCAAATTTGGAAGAAGGCAGATTGTTATCTTGAGCTTCAAAAACATGAAAATCTGCGTCCAAGGGTACCAGGGCCTTGAGGGATTGGTAGTCCGTGGGATAGTCTCGATCCGCGTTATTGATTATGGCAATTTGGGGGTGTCGAAACGAAATAATTTTATGGTGCATTCTCCTCGGGCTGCAAACTCGGTGCCAAATGAATGGCCGGAAAATAGGTTCCCACCCGCCTACGCTCCCACCACGCTTTTGTCATTTTCCGCGAGTCTGTAAACCGATAGCGATACAATTCTGCACGGATATAGACCGGCGGCCTATCCGGGAAGGGGTTATAGCCCAACAAACTTGTGGCATCCTTGTCACCCATAAGCAACTTGTAGGCATAATAAACCAGCCACTGGTTATGCTGATAATTACTCATCGCCGCAAACCAGATTTGCCAATCCAAGCGATAATGATACGGCGAAATAATCGGCGGCATCGCATTCACGTCCCCCGGCTTTCCCTTAAATCCATATTCTTTCCAGCTCTCTAAATCATTACTGCCTTCCAAAATAATTTCATACCGTTCTTTTCCGATCGATCCGAAGGCGCCGTAGGTGTTCACCAAATGAAACTGATCAAACGAGGCATTCATGGCCTGATGGCGTGAAAATAGATTCATCGTGGGTCGAATGCTCAGCAACAAGACAACGACAGTCAACATCGCCAGGATAATGAGGTAGGGAGTCGAAGCCATCGCCGCCACCGGCAACGTGAATGGCAGAAATTTCAAAAAGAAAGCGTCGTCAAAACAAAAAATCGTCAAGACAATCGTCAGCCAATTCAACCACGACAAATTGCCGCTCAGAATTAACACGAATTGAAAAGAAAGGGTAAAAGCGCCGCCCCAAAACACCAGCCATCGCGGCCCGAAAAAGAAAAATGGCACGATTAACTCTGCAAAATGGTTAAACAGAGTCCCAAGTTTAAGCAGGATTTTGGGTAGGTGATGAAAATACCAGCTCAACGGATTGGGAATCGGCTGTGTTTCAAAATGGTAAAACAGGCAGGTTAAGTCTTTCCAGCAGGCGTCACCACGCATCTTGATCATCCCCGCCCCAAACATGGTGCGAAACAGCATCCACCGAAACATCAAAACCACCACAAACGGAGTCGAGTGATTTTTGGGAAACCACGAAACATCCAAGAAAGGGCCTAAGAAAATCGACAAAAATCCGGCCTCTAATAGCATTGTTTCCCAGCCGTAGCCATAGAAAAGCTGCCCCACATGTACGAATGACAGATACAAAAACCAAAGCAAAACCATTAACAGGCCGTTGCTGATGCCCACCATGCCCATAAACGAAAGAACAACGCCCAGGCCGCACATCGCCCGCATAAACGAATCCGACGCATTGAAATGAAAGAGGGTAGGCAGCTGCCAGAATGACGCCTGTGTGCGTTCCAAAAATGCCTTGGCTGGCATCAGCCCATTTTGGCCAATCAGCGGCTTCATTTGAAAATACAGAGATAAAAAAGCTACGAAATAAATGGCGCAGATTGCGCGCATAAAGATAAAACGCGTAATCTCAAAGGTCGGCATATTTTATTTTACCCGGCACGTCTCGTTCTCGTATTCAATTTCAATCGTCGCATGATGAACATGCAGCGATTCGGCCACCCGGATCGCTGTTTCCTTAACACGAAGAATCGCTTCTCTAGGCAGAGTCTCCGTCACCACAATATGGGCGGTCAGCACATGATGAAGCCCATCCAGCGACCAAATATGGGTATCGTGAATCGACACGACATTTTCAATTTCAGTAATCTTCGCCTCGAATTCTTTAATTTCGATTTCTTCGGGAACGCGCTGTAAAAATACATGTGCGGTCTGCCTAAAATTTTTGATGACGTTAAACAAGATATAGATCGTGATCAAAATCGACAGAATGGGATCCAAAATATAAATTTTCGCAAAAAATAACACCACGCTGACGATCAAAACAGCGATCCAGCCCAACGCATCTTCGATAAAATGCCAGCCCACCATTTGTTCGTTAAGCGATCGACCACTGCGAAGCCGAAGCGCGGCCGCAACATTGGCGCCAATACCCGCCAGCGCCAAAATAATCATCCCCGGGGCATGGGAAAACTCGGGGTTAAATAGGCGGGGAACCGCCTCCGCCAAAATAAACAACGACCCTGAAATCAGAACGACAGAATTGATCACCGCCCCCAACACCGAAAATCGCGTATATCCGTAAGAATAGGCATGATCGCCTTTTCGTCCCGATATTTTTTCCAAAACCCAGGCCAATCCCAGCGAAATGGCATCGCCAATATCGTGCAGGGCGTTGGAAAAAACGGCGACGCTGTTGGTCAGCGCGCCGCCAATAATTTCTGCCACAATCAAGGCCAAGTTGATAAAAAAGGCCGCCTTAATATTTCCGGTGGCGGGTTGATGATGGGTATGATTATGCACGGCTAGGGTAGGTATTCCCATTTATTATAACGAATAATCCCGAATGCAACTTTTTCGATTTTTATACGATACTTAAACACAATTCCCACTATGCGCAAAATTATCTCCCTAACTTCACTTCCGATCAGCCTAAATTTCTACCAATTCAACGCCAGCGATTTTGGTCAAAAATGGGTCAAACAAGAAATGGAGATTTATACCGCCTGGCAAAAACGGGCGGAGAATCTCAATGTCAAATTCGATTTTGTCTATACTGGCCCCGAGCAACGCGCGTTCTATACCGTCTTAGAAAATTCGCCTATCGAATACGTGGTCGGTGACGTCCACGGAGATCTTAACCAACTGCTGCTAAACCTGATCGGTAGCGGCATTGCCAGGTTTGCGCCCGGTCAACCGCCCTTTATATTTATCAATCCAAAAACCGGACAAAAATCGCACAACGTCGAGGAGATTTGTTCAAGCGGAAATTATTGGGAAGAGCTGCGGATGATTCCCCATTTGCAATTCGTCGGAGATGCCAAAGCGCACGTCACGTTTTTGGGCGATATCCTGGATCGTGGCGCGTCCGCAGACGCGTGTTTTTATTCGTTGGTTGATTTATGCCGACAGCAAGCCGAATCCAAGACCGACCGAAGGCTGCATTGGGTGTTTGGCGACCATGAAATCTACGGACTTATGCCCCACTGCCCACTGATGGCGTTGTCCCCTCCTAATTACAAGAGCAACATCGCTAAGCGAGACAACGATCTTGCGCTCATGGCCTGGGCCATCGCAGACGCCATCGAGAAGCGTTATCTGACCTATGCCCATGTGGGACGTAACGGCGTACTGTACAGCCATTCGTTTATTACGGAAGCGTTTATCACTAAGTTTTGCAACGAGCTTATATCCGAAGAACCGGTACACAGGGCAGTCAGTCGCGCGGAGAGACCCCAAGAAGAAATCGAAAAAGTAATCGATGCGGCAGAGCGGATCAAGAGCGGGGGTGATCAAAATTCGATTACGATTTTAGTTGACCATTTCAATCTTTCACTGGTTGCCGCTGCCCGGCTTTTCAAAATACCGAGAAATGCACATCTAATTTTGAATTTATGCCTTTTCGAAATTGAAAATAACGGTACCAGCCCAATTTTCACCCGCGCAAACCCGCTGCCCCTGATGCACGCCGTGGGACACACCGCCCAACTGAACAACACCGTGAAACAAGAAGGGAAGGAAATTTATAACTTCGACACAGCAGCCTGTTATGCCATTGAGCAACGCGGCTATTCGGAACCCAGGTTATGTCGAATTAATCCGGACGGAACAATTGAAGTAGGCGAGATCGGGAATTCTGAAACTGAGTTTAAAATAACGATATAGAGACTCCGGTGATAAAATAGAAGCTGTGATTCACATGCGTCCCAATTTAGACATTTTACCTCCGGAACAGAAATTGCTTTGGCCCTCGCTATCCGAGACCCCAAACCATTTTGTTTTATACGGCGGAACCGCCATTGCATTGCGACTGGGGCACCGAGTATCGATCGACTTCGACTTTTTTTCCCATTCTGATTTTGAACCCGACAAACTCTATTCCGAAATCACCTATTTAAATAAATCTAAGGTTATCCAAAAAGCGCCCAACACATTAACCTGCCTGATAAATAACGTAAAAGTAAGTTTTTTTGGCGGCTTGAACTTGGGGCAAATCAGCGTCCCTGAACACGTTTCTGAAAATAAAATTAAAATTGCATCATTGATCGACCTATTTGGAATGAAATGCAGCACTGTTTGCGTTCGAATTGAAAAGAAAGACTATTTAGATATCCACGCCCTGATCTATTTAGGAAAACTAAAGCTGCCGGAGGGACTGGCGGCAGCTAAAGCGATTTATGGCGACCAGTACCACCCCATGATGACATTAAAAGCGCTTTCTTGGTTTGAAGGCGGCGATTTGGGGGAATTGGAAAAATCCGTTAAGGCGGATATTTTAAATGCCGTTCATGACGTGCGTTTGGATCATTTACCCAAACTATCAATAAATGGGCAAATCGGGGCAAATCGTTGACAATATTTCCAAAAATACTTCTGGAAATTGCTCGTAGGGTTGTTTGGTTCAAGCCCCCCGATGAAACCTTGAACGATAAAGTCTATTTTCTTTGTTACCTGATGCAATACGGCCTCACGGAGGATATAGTTACGGTTCAAAAACAATTTTCAAAAAAAGAGTTTCGGCATGCCATTAATCATGCTTATCCGGGAATATTAGACCAGCGCTCCTGGGCCTATTGGAATTTAGTCTTAAACGGTACACCCGACAAACCCATGCCAAAACGATCATTTAGGAAACGTTTCCCGTAATTGCGAATCAAAATAATAAAAAAACATCGCCTGATCCGGCGGACAATGTTTCGATGAAAAGACTGAGCGCAGCGACATTTTAATCAATTGCGCCTTGACCCCCATCATATAAAACACAGGCTTGCGATACGGGTAGGGGACAAATCGCCCCAAAATGCGTCGTCCCATCGGCATGGTTTGAAAATGACCTTGGCCCTTTACCAGCAATAGAGTGGCCTGCCGATAGGCTTTTTTATAGTCCTCCGAGACATTCCAAAGATATTTTCCGGCAACTGAAGACTCCGCATGAATAATGGGAATATCGCCTGCCTGATGGGCGAGGTTTTTTAGATCGTGATGCGTCACGTCATTTAATACCGGTTCTTTTTTTCCAACCAAGATTACCTGGTGGCCCATTTTGATTAATAGCTCCGCCAGAAGTAAATCGAAAAACACTTCCCCGCAATTATCTAGCTCATACAAAATCACATGCTTCTTTTCAGTTAGGATTTGCTGAAATCGCCGCATATGAAAATGGGGGTTCGATTGCAATTGCGTATCGAGAGGGTCTGCATGATCCAGCAACTCGTTCACCTCCTCCAAAAAACCGGAAAAGAACGGCTCCAAATCGTCTTCCACCACATCGATCCAATTGGCGCGAATGCTTAGAAAACTCGCCAATTCTAGTCCTCTTGGATGCGCCAATATTTCGTCGCGAATATTATTGTAAATCGACCGGCAGTAGGCATTGTGTTTTTGTTTTTGATCGGCAAAAATATCTGTTGGCAAATTAAAATAAAGCGAAAATTCTCGTAGACATTCACCAAAAAAATAAAAGAAGTCTGTGAAGCTGGCTCCCCGTACAACGGCAGGGCACTCTTCTAGGCGTCGATTTAACTCTTTGATAAAAAAACTTTCCCACTGTTTGCCTTCGGGAAGAATATATTTTCCACGCAAAAAATGAACCGATTGGCGTGACAAGCGCGACCACACCACCTGTTTCCAAACCTTGGGAAGTAAAGCCGATAAAACCTGATTCAACCGTGCTTCGCCAGGCGTACGCCCAAATCGGCCCAGCCGAAGATAATCCGGGGCGAACGACAACGGCCGATAGCGAAACAGCCAATCCAACGATTTGGGATGGCGATTCCGGCTGCGTTCTATGAATAGATCCATCTGACGATCAAGCGCTTTTAAGAATTGGGAATGCATTTTGATTAAAAAAGCATGATAACTTATAAGAAAATAAATGCATCTTAAAAAAATTATTGCCTGTCGTCATAAACGAAAAAGCGAAAGCGTCGCTTCGGACGAATCCTCTCATCGATTGAAATCCACAGGACCGATTTATGGGGAAAAGCTAACGGCAAAACAGTTGGAAGATAATTTGGAAATCGCCGCTCGCCAGGGATCTCAGTTATATTCCTCTTCCGCTCCATTATCTCTGCCCGATGCGCCGCTACGCCGCACGGTAAGCGCCATCAAGCACGATTTGGTAGCGACGGGAGACTGGAAAGTGGCCACCGCCTGCAAAAAGGGGGCTCGCCCTACCTTTGAGGATGCCCATGCCGTCGAACTTTTGACAGTAAGAAATATGAAAATCCCATTTTTAGGTGTTTATGATGGACACGGTGGGGACGGAGTTGCCAAGCTGTTGGGACAACATCTGCATGTCAGATTCCAAGCCAACCTTAACGAACAGGTAAAATCGGACGATGAGCCGACGGCGGAAATGGTCACATTTGCGTTGCGCAAGTCCATTCTCGATGTCGACGCTATGGTTTTAGAAAGAGTCAAAGGCAAGCAGATGCGGCGTCATGTGGGCTCGACCGTTTCCGTTTTTACGGTCGTGGGTACTTGGGCCTATCACGCGGGGGTAGGGGATGCCTCGACCTACTGTTCGATCGGGGGAAGGCAAATCCGAATGTGCTATCACCATCTGCTTGAAGAGGGCAGCGACGAATACGAACGAATCGTCAAATTGGGGGGAAACATCAACAATTCCCAGCATGGAAAGTGGCGAATCTTTGATTCTAAGGGCCGGGGTGGATTAGCCGTACCACGCGCCGTCGGAGACCACATCTATCAAAACGATAGCGGCCAACGCATCGTAATTCCGGAGCCATTCATGACTAGAATTGATTTGAGTTCGGGAGGAAAAAAAGGAGCGATTGTCTGCTGCGACGGAATCACAGGAGATTTTGTTAGTGATATTCAGCTCGCTGCCATCAGCACCCACCACGTGCCAGAGTCTGTCGCACGAGCGATTGCCGCCTCTCAGGAAGATGAGGACGAGACCTTAACCACCGCCAAGCAAATTATCAAATGCGCCGAAGGGCATGTCGCCAAAGCAAAGAGCGTGAGCGGCGACAATATGACGGTGATAGTGACCGATTTCGATCCATCCGGGGCACGAGCTTTGCTGGAGAGAAGCAAAACACCGGAATTACCCGAATTTGACGGTCAATAGCTTCGGAACCGTAAACTCTTCCATCGCAAACCGCACACCTTCGCGGGTATTCCCGGAATCTTTAACTCCGCCATAGGGCATATTGTCCATTCGCCAAGTCGGCGCATCGTTAACAATCAGGCCTCCCACCTCAAGCACCCGATATGCCCGATGAATGCGCCCAATATCCTGCGTAAAAAGACCGGCCTGCAAACCGAAATTGGACTGATTTAATTGAAGCAACACCGCCTCAAAATCCGTATAGGGAGTAATCGTCACCAGAGGCGCAAACACTTCTTCGGAATTGACTTTCATATCCGGGGTTGTGTCGGTAAGAACGATCTGGCCCTTGGGATCCCCAAAAATAATTTTCGCGCCCTGAGAAACAGCTTCATTGATCCACCCTTCCACCTTGAGCCCCGCATCCTCAGAAATAAGAGGACAGGCTTCCACTTTTTTA
>CAYGHZ010000017.1:0-761 GCA_964349635.1 uncultured Candidatus Marinamargulisbacteria bacterium | reverse complement strand
CGTGAACAAAAATGCGCTGGACTGAAATACATGATTGACCCGCGTAATTAAATCCGCCGGTGGCGCATGCCGAAGCGGCTTTGTCGATATCCGCGTCCGAATGCACGATCACGGCTGCATTCCCACCGCATTCCAAAAGCACCTTCTTTTTGTACGCTCGTTTTTTTAATTCCCAGCCTACTTTTGTGCTGCCGGTGAAGGTCAAAATTTTAACGCGGTCGTCCTCAATCAACGGCGCTGCTTCCTCATTAGAACACACGACAATTGAAAGCACTCCCGCAGGCAATCCTGTAAATGCCTCGGCAAGCAACTGCGCTGTTTTGGGTGTTTGGGGAGCCGGTTTTAATACGATCGTATTGCGAGAGGCTATGGCAGGCACAATCTTGTGCGCAACCAGATTCAACGGAAAATTAAACGGCGTGATCGCCCCAATCACCCCAACCGGAAATCGTTCGATAACGGCAAACCGGTTTTCGCCCCACGGCCGATGGTCCAGCGGCAGCGTAAAACCGCGCTGATCGCCGCAGGCTCGGACACCTTCGTCAAAGGTATGTAATGCCCGCGCAACTTCCGCTTCAGCCAACGAAACCGGCTTTTTTGCCTCCTCTGAAATCGATTTTATAAACCGGCCGGAATTTTGCTCAATAAAATCCCGCGCTGCTTGTAGGGCTGCGCTGATTTTGTGGTGCGGCCAGTCCTTAAACGTTTGGAAGGCCGAATGGGCCGCAGCGATAGACCCCACAACACTGACCATGCTATAT
>CAYGHZ010000016.1:0-20811 GCA_964349635.1 uncultured Candidatus Marinamargulisbacteria bacterium | reverse complement strand
AAATATGGGTTCAATGTGATTTATTTTTATCGACGTGACATGACGCCCTGGGCTCAGCCGTTCTTAATTCGTCGAATTGCCGATCCGGCTTGGGCGCCTATTTTTGTGGATGAGGTGACGATTATTTTGGCCAAGCGAAATGCGCAAAACGCGCAAATTATTGAAAAATTTGAACTGCCAAAAGAAATGTTTCAGGTGGTACACTAATTTCACATGAGTTCCCCTAAAAAATTATTCGTCGGCGCAACCCGGCAAAACGACGGAAAAACGATGGTTTCGCTTGGGTTGTTTAACGCGATTCAAAAACGCATGCCCAAGATCGCCTATATGAAACCGGTCGGGCAGCAATACAAACTGATCAATGGTGAAAAAATTGATAAAGACGCCGTACTTTTTAGCGAAGTGTACGGCCTAAAAGACACCCTTTCGGATATGAGTCCGGTGGCCGTGCCGTCCGGCTTCACGGAAAATTACATCGTGAGCGGCAATAAAAAAACTCTCGAAGATCAAATTTCGAATGCGTACGGTCGTCTTACGCGAAACAAAGAGTTTTTGCTGATTGAAGGCACTGGCCATGCCGGGGTGGGCTCCGTATTTGATATGTCGAATGCTGACGTAGCCAAGTTATTGGGTACCAAGGTAGTGCTGGTGGGCTTGGGCGGCATTGGCAGGGCAATTGATGAGATCATGCTTAACAAAGCTCGGTTCGACCTGTTGGGCGTTCCCATCGTCGGGGTGATTGTGAATAAAGTTATCCCCCAAAAATACGACAAAGTGAACAATTATACCCGTAGAGGTCTTGAACGACTGGGAATCCGATTGCTGGGCCTGATCCCCCATGAGCCGATTTTAACCGTACCGCGCGTGTCGGAGGTCGCGGAAAATTTGCGCGCCACTATTTTGTGCGGCGAGGAAGGCTTGTCCAATAAAGTGGATAAGTTCGTCATTGGCGCAATGCTTCCCCACGACGCCTTGGATCATTTTAGCGAAAACACGGTGCTGGTCGTTCCGGCTAATCGTGAAGAATTGGTGATGACGGCATTGTTTGGCAGTATGGTTGAATCTAAAGTCCATTTTAGTATTTCAGGAATTGTATTTACCGGCGGCATTCAGCCTCACGAAAAAATCATGAACTTGATTCGTCACTCCAAGGTGCCGATTATGTTGGTGCCGGAAGATTCGTTTAACGTGGCGGGGAAGATTAATTCGATGTTGGTGAAAGTACAATCCGACGATAAAGATAAAATCAGCAAGATTCAGGATATGGTCGAAAAATACGTGGACGTGGATTTTATTTGTGAAAATTTATAACCCGATTCAAACCGAAATGGATCTTGTGGAGCAAGCAATTGCCTCTACGTTGCGAGATCAATCAAATCCCAAGATCCTGGATGTGAACGACTATGTGCTGCAGACTCCCGGCAAACGCCTTCGACCGGCATTGGCCATTTTTAGCTACCGTGCGTTTGCCCGCGATCACAACGAGAACTTGATACGCGTTGCCGCTGCGATCGAGTTGATTCACATGGCGTCCCTGCTGCATGACGACGTCATTGACGATGCTCCGACGCGACACAATCAGCCGTCGGTTTTCAAAAAATGGAACCCCGGGGTCGCTATCACAACCGGCGTTTTATATTATTCACTGGCGCTGCGGTTGATTGCCGATACCGAAAATATGCAGATTATTAGGATCATCAGCGATACGGTGCGAACGTTGTGCGAAGGCGAACTTTTCCAGATCTTGGAACGCGGCAACATGCAATTGGATATCGACAGTTATTTGGAAGTGTTGCAGCGTAAAACGGCCGTTTTATTTGGCGCCTCCTGTAAGTGCGGAGCTTTGCTGGCGGGGGCTTCCGAGAAAGAAATCGCCAATCTGGAGGCCTACGGATCTCATTTAGGGATTGTGTTCCAAATCGTCGATGATTATTTGGATATTATGGGTGACGAAAAAACACTTAAAAAAGCGCCGGGTCAGGATTTGGACAAGGGAGAAATCACGCTGCCGGTGCTGTATTTGTTGGAATCGTCTGATCCTCCCGAAAAAGACCGGATTTTGCATTTGATTTCATCGCAGGATAACGAATCGCTCATTGTGATTCGATCAAAGATTCAGGCGTCGGAGGCGCCGGAAAAAACAAAGCGCCTGGCGTTTGATTATTTGACTCGGGCGGAGCATAACGCATCGCTTTTGCCGGAGTCTACCTATAAAAACGGACTAATCGATCTGGCGCAATTTGTTCGGAAACGTGGGTTTGAGTAGAAATCCCCCTACTGAAACACCTGCACCCGATTTCCAAGGTACTCCACCGAATACAACTTCCCCTGCAGGAACGCGATCGCGCTGGGTCGAACAAATTCTCCGGGATCGTTGCCCTCTATACCCCACCACGCCACAAACGTCTTGTCGGTCTTAAAGGCCTGGACGCGGTTGTTACCAAAATCCGAGACGTAAACGATGCCCTTTGCGGTATCTACAGCCAAGCCTTCGGGCGCTCTAAACTGTCCGTCACCCGTACCCTCGCTGCCCCATTGATCTTGAAAAATTCCGTCGGTTGTAAACTTATAAATTCGTGCGGTCGACGCGTCCAACACATAAACATCCGAGCCACTCACCTCGACTGCAATCACGCTGGTAAACGGCGTTCCCCCCGCGCCTACGAACGCCACCGAAGCCACACTGGCATCACCCTTGGATCCATCCGTCTTGAATGTAATACGCGGCACACGACGATTCCCGTTGTCAGCAACATACAAACGACCCAGAGAATCCAATGCGCAGTCCACCGGTTCGCTAAACTGCCCGATCGTTTCAAACGACGTATTAAAATTCGCCGGATCAAAGATCACAACCCGATCGTTACCGGAATCCGCCACATACAGTTTCCCGGTCGAACTAATTGCAATTCCGCGCGGCCTTAAGAAATTGCCAACACCCGACCCTCCGTTGGAAGAACCATAGGTCTGAATCCAATTGCCCTGCGCATTAAAACGAACCACCTGATTATGCCCGGTATCCGCCACAAAAAAGTCGCCGTTGGGTAGAGCCGCAATCCCCTGGGGTTCTTTTAGTGTCCCGGCAAATCCCCCGCCAAAGGTAAAATTCTTCACCTCGACCGCAAAATCCAAATAGCCGCGAAGGTGATAGGTGAACAAGTTCGAGGGCAAGGCTTCTTTCAAAGCCGTGTCATACGTTTTTACGATAAAGACATAATCACCAAATCCCTTATCCAATGGCGGCATCGCCTTGGAGAAATCGGTCTGGATAAACGGAGGGTTCAAGGTGATTCGAAGCGGTTCCAGTGTTTGCGGATTCGAACCCAATCCCGGAGGAATCATATAAATATTGAAACCGCCGATGGATGCGTTTTGGGTGGTCAGTCCCGCCGGAGAGATTTTCCAGCGCAATGTGACTGAGAAATCTCCGTACTTTTCGATGGCGTAAATGTTGGCGGAGGGTAATATTGGCTGCGAACCGGATGCCGTCCCCGTGCTGTTTGTGTCACTACCAATTGCCTTTTGCAGCGCGGCGCAACCAGTCAATCCCATCATCAGAACCACAGCCAGTCCCAAAATCCACTTGTTCATTAGTGCGCCTCCAATTTCTTTAAGACCCAATCCATCTGTTCACGCAATTTCTGATTCTCGCTCTTTAACTCTTCAATTTGGCCTTGTTGTTCTTTAATAGCCTCAATCAAGATAGGCGCCATTTGGGCATACGCCACAGATTTGAAGCCGTTCTTATCTGTATTGACCAGTTCAGGGAATACTTCTTCCATTTCCTGAGCTATAACACCAATCTGACGACCTTCAGGGAAATGACGGTTTGGAAACGCCTCCTGATTCCATACATAGCTAACACCGCGAAGTTTCAAGATCTTTGTTAGCGCGCTGTCCAAAACCTGAACTTCTTTCTTCAAACGAAGATCGCTGAACTGAAAGCTACCAAACGAGTAGACCGTACCGTCAAAGTTGCTAGATCCAATAACGTGAAGAGCATATTGCGGATCAAATGAGCCACTTTGTCCGGCACTGCGGAAGAAGGCGCTCGTACCTTTAACAAAGGTCGCATTTACGGTTGTAACGTTCAGTGTTGTCGAAACCGACACTAGGCCGTTGTTAAAGACTCGGAATACTGGAGAAACCCCATCCGATTTTACGACTCGGAATGCCGTACCAATCGCATTATGGGTAGCTTGAACATCGAGTCTGGCAGTAGGAGCAGCGATTCCAACACCTACCAAGCGCGCGACCGTCGTCCTGTTATTCGGAATATCTTCCGTCCAGCCAGCCGCCACAGAGCCGTCCGTAAATGTTTTCCAAGTTGTACCGTTGTTCCATTCAAAGCTACCCGCGTTATAGCGAATTGAGCCGGAAGCCCCTGCTGCGCCACCCACCTTAATGCCATTGGTCGCATTTAATGTCGTTGCATCGATCGCAAGAACAGTGATCTTCTTGGTCGGACCTGAAATATTGCCGGCCATATTGAAGGTGGCGATGCTATTGGCGCTAACCAAGGTCGCAAACAGATTTCCAATCGTAATTTTCTTGGTTAAGCCTGAAATATTACCAATCAAGTTAAATGTGGCGATGCTATTCGCGCTCACCGTAGTCGCAAACAAGCTTCCAATCGTAATTTTCTTGGTCACACCGGAGATATTACCCAACATATTAAATGTGGCGATGCTGTTGGCGCTGACAATAGAGGAGATAATCCTGGTGGCGTTTAAAGTTGGAATCAAAACCAGGCCGTTATTGGCCACACTCAACAACGAGGTTCCGGCTTGGTTACGAATTCGCAAGCCAAGGTCAGCCAAGGCATTGGATGAGGTCAGAATATCTAACTTTGCCGCAGGGTTTGTGAGGCCGATTCCAACTCTCTTGAAGGTAGTTTGCGCGAATATCGAGTTGCCGGAAACCGTTAGATTCTTAGTCACCAGAGCGTTGGTAACCAATAGGCTATCGATCGCTTGAGTCAATGTACCGGTAATTGTTCCGGCGATTAAAGCCCCTTCAACCCGAACCGTGCCATCGTTTAATACCCTAAATAAAGGCGCCGATCCGGCCGAATTCAGCACTCGCAATGCCGTTCCGACAGAGTTATGGGTTGCCTGAATATCCAATTTTGCCAGAGGCGTCGCAATGCCGACACCAATCAAGCCGCCGCTGGTAAATGTAAGTCTATTCGCGCCGCCGACATTGATTGCGGGGGAGGTGCCTGCCAAGAAGAGATTGTTGGCCGACACATCGCCATTGACCGACAACAATTTTTGAGGATTTGTGATACCGATACCCACGTTGCCGCCACTCTGAATTCTCATTCTTTCAGCGCCAAGGCCATAAAATGCGAGTCCAAAGTTGCTTCCGCCGGATTGAGAATTTCGAATATATTCACCGGATCCGCCGGCAGCAGTGCCAAAGATCACCTTTGAATTAGCCGAAACCGAGATATCGCCGTTGACATGAAGCAGGCTTTCCGGAGCCGCTGTTCCGATTCCGACCTTACCATCGTTAGCCACACGCAGCAGCGTTGCGTTGGTTGAATCCGCAAGGCGCAACGCCGTTCCGTTAGCCACATTTCCGGTACCCACAATCTCCAGTCTTGCCACCGGGCCGGTCGTACCAATGCCCACCCGTCCGGAATCCAATGTTAAGTTTGGAGTGCTATTGGTCCCAGGCGCCGTTGAGCCTACGGAAGTGGTGGCGTTATTCACATAAAAATCAATAGCATTGCCGCTGCCTAAAACAGAGTTATGTCTACTTCTAATCCAGTGACGATATCCTCCGCTTTGAAATCCTAAGGCTATGGCAGATCCGCCAGATCCGACAGAATTAGCTCCATTTTGAATTTCCATTTTCCCGTCGTTCATGACGCGCAGTAATGAAGTACCACTTGAATTCAAAATGCTAAATGCGGAATCCGCTGTTGCATTAGAAGACGCCTTAATTTCAAATTTTGCGCCGGGGTTCACGGTACCGACCCCCACTTTCTTATGAGAAATGCGAGCCAATGTGAGGTTACCTGTTACGCCCACATCGCCTGTAACCGCTACATTATTAGCCACAAATATATTGTTGACGCTTAAATTACCGGCCGTTTGATTCAGTTCGCCGAAGATCTTGGTAGCAAAAAGGTTACCGGCTACACGCACGTCGCCGGTAACCCTCAACGTACGATTGATCGTAACCGGAATCGCCGGCGACGGTGAGGTAATCGTCTTAACGTTTAACGTTGTAACTGTGACTACTCCGACAAATCTCGCCGTCCCGTTGACGTCCAATAGGGAGCTCGGAGCGGCTGTGTTGATACCCACATTTCCGCCATTCTGAATTCTCATTCTTTCAACACCGGTACCATAAAATGCAATACCAAAGTTGGTTGCAGCATCCAGTGAGGAATTTCGGATATATTCTCCGGATCCGCCTGCCGCAGTTCCAAAAATCACTTTTGAATTAGACGAAACCGAAATATTGCCGTTGACGTGGAGCAGGCTTTCCGGAGTTGCAGTTCCTATCCCAACATTGCCCTGCACCAATAACCCATTGACCGGAGCGGTTTTAGCGCCGGCGTAGCCCCCGCCAATAACCATATTTCCGGTGACGTCGAGTCTGTTTTGGGGGGTTACCGTTCCAATACCCACTTGTTCGGTTCCCCATTTCACGATAAATTGCGGACCTTTAGCCAAAGTTACGTCTTCGATAACAAATGAATAGTTTTTGGTTGTTGCGCTTGCACCCTGCGGTACACCAATATCCCAAATACGTGAACCGCCACTACCCAGAGAAGCCAGGCGAATCATCCCTTCGCCATTAGCGCTTAAATCTCCCACCTGGAGTCTCTTCACCGGAGCGACTGTTCCGATTCCCACATTGCCATTACCCTTAATTCGCATAGATTCGGTAAACGCTGCGCTGGCACCATAACCAAAAGCGATATCAGTTCCGATACTATCTGAATGGATTTGTAAAAGACTGCTCTGAACACCAAATCCATAGTGAGAACCGCTTTGGCCCCACAATGAAATTTTGTCGCCAACAGAATCTGCAAAACTAAGTGGGAAACCCGCAACCCCCGGTATCCCGATACCCACCTTAGTAATCGAGGCATTGGTGGAGACGCTGGTTCCGGACGAGTTCCAGCCGGTTGCAGTTCCGCCAGTAGTAAGCAACGACTTCCAGCTTCCGTCATAAACTTGCAATACATCGGAGTCGCCCTTATACCGAATCATTCCCTTTGTTCCAGTGGAATTGGCGTCGCCGTTGGTTCCAACTTTAATCGCGCCTTTGACGTCGAGGGAAGCTACCGGGTTGTTGAGACCGATACCCACATTACCCGCACTATCAACAACCCATCGGTATTGATTGGCTGTGTTGTCATATAAAGAAAATCTGTCAGTCGCGGCATTTCCGCTATTGAACGCAAGTAACGCCCAATGTCGATCTCTGCCGGCGAAATATATGCCGGCGTTTTTATTTGTAGTCGTATTTTTAAGCCTTAGATGCTGGTCATAGTCCGCGCTTCCGCCGGTCGATCCATCAATTTCTAGCTTGGCGGCAGGCGTCGTGGTATTGATACCAACATTATTGCCAAGAGTCGAAGGATAAATGTTCGAACCTGTAATACTCCAAGGAGCTCCACTAGAAGCTACCGATGCCCATCCGCTGTTGTTGTAGAGTTCGAGCGTGCCAGGGGCTGTAGCATTGTATCGAAGCATCCCTACGCTACCGCCGGTATTATTATTACTCCCAATCTTAATCGCACCCTTCACATCCAAAGAAGCGACTGGATTGCTGGTCCCAATCCCGACATTGCCATAACTGGTAATCCGGAAACGTTCCCTTAGGTTACTTGCACCATCTTTTATCACAACTACCATATCCGAAGTCGGTGTCGGAGCGCCTTGTGCGGTTCGAACAGATTTAATAATCACCTTAGCAGGATTTGTACCACCCCCTGGGCTATCGTTCATAAGCGTAATCGCCGCGTCAGTATTTTTATCGGCATTAGTATTCTGTATTGAAAGTCCTAAATTAGGATTAGAGACGTCTGCGGCAAATTGAATGTCAACCTTTCCATTGAATAGGGATCCTCCCGTAAATACTGCGCCACCTTCGTTCCAGAATTTGATCCTCCTGGTTGCACCGTCTGTCCCAGTAGATGCGCCCACTATATCTAAAGCATCGCTAGAAAACGCTTTGTACCCAATTTTCCCAGCATTAGTTTCTTTACCACCGGACACTCCTGCGCCGAACTCAATAATATTCCCGGTCGCAATTCGAATAGCAACAGACCTTACATCGGCTCCACCGGTTCCCCGTCCGACAATATCAAGCCTCGCTTCGGGCACGATCGTCCCAATTCCGACGTTACCATCACTCTTAACACCAACACGCCATCCGTTATTATAAAATCCAATAATAGTCGAATTGTTTTCTGCCCCCACATACTTTCCGGTCGTGGTAAGATTTGACCCAAACCAAACCCCGCCAAATGCATCCGCAACATTTATTGGTCCGTTAACTTTAAGATTAATGGCGCCAGGTGTACCCGCAATATCCAACTTAGCTGCCGGAGTATTTATACCTATCCCAACATTACCGTCATTTTGAACCCTGAATAGCGCGGTCGAACCGCTGCTTGGCATGATTCGCAACGCCGTTTGAGTAGCGGTGTTCGACGAGGCAATCACATCGATTCTTGCCAGCGGACTTGCAACACCAAAGCCTACTTGACGAGAGTTGGTATAAATATCCGACGCGTTGGCGGCAAACGGCCACGCTGCGTTGGCGACGAGGCTGCCGGTAATACTTCCATTCACGAAGATATTTCCATCGACGCGTAACTTGTATCCATCGCCAGGCGTCGGGCTGGTTCCAATACCTACATTGTTTCCAGATACGACTAAGGCATTGCCGCCGGTACCTGAAAAAATCTTTCCGATGGTAATCGTTTTGGTTGCGCCCTGAATATTGCCTGCCATATTAAATGTTGCGATGTTGTTGGCGCTGACGGTACCTTCGACTCTAACTACCCCGGTATTAAGAACTCGGAACAAATGTGTTCCCGAAGCATTTATGACACGTAGGGCGGTACCAACCGTGTTGTGGGTTGCCTGGATATCAAGCCTCGCTAACGGAGAAGCTAAACCTATCCCAACGCTGCCAGCGAACACCGCGCCGCCTTCGTTCCAAAACTTAATTTTCCGAATTGATCCGAGGGTTCCGGCGCCAATGATATCTAAAGCATCTGAAGTAAATAGTTGATACCCAATTTTGCCCGCGTTAGCCTCTTTTACCGGAACAACGCCTACGCCAAATTCCAAAATCCCTCCGCCGCTCACCTTAATATTTCCGGTAACGCGAACATCGCCTAGTACCGATAATTTGGAGGTAGGCAACGTGGTTCCAATTCCAACATTGCCATCATTTCTAATCCTCATTTTTTCGGTCAACGTTCCACCGGCCGTTTTAGTCCAAAACTGTAATCCGTAAGGATTGTCTGAGCCTTCCAAAGGAGAAGAGATCCTTGCCGATGCGGCACTAAAAAGGGTAACGGATTGGCCAACTTCGTTCGTACCAAGGAAATCAATCCCAACCCAATCTCCAAACGAGTTGAGAATGCTCGAAGTTTTTCCGATTCTCAGCGATGCCACGTTAGCCGTACCAATAACGTCCAATTTCGAACCAGCCGCCGACGTTCCAACGCCGACATTACCGTTATTTGCCACACGCAATAAAGAGCTTCCGGCAGAATCCACAACTCGCAACGCAGAATCAGCCGCCGCATTGGATGATGCTTTAATTTCAAATTTTGCGCTTGGGTTTGTAATGCCGATTCCCACCTTCTTGGAAGAAACCCGCGCTAAAATCACATTCCCCGTTACCGTCATGTTGCCTGTAATCGTGGCATTATTAGTCACAAATAAATTACCCAAAATAATGTTGCTCGCGGTTTGATTGAGTTGCCCGAAAATTTTAGTGGCGATGATGTTGCCGTCGATATAAAGATTTGATTTACCTGCCGCGCCGTTCGCAATAGTCGGTTTGCCCACAATCACATCGCCCGTAACGCGTAGCGTGCGATTAATCGTAACCGGAGTAGTAACCAAAGGAGAGGTTATCGTTTTGACGTTTAAGGTAGTAACAGTGACTATCCCGGCAAATTTTCCTGCGCCATTAACATCCAACAGGGCTGCCGGAGCGCCTGTTCCAATGCCGACATTTCCATTGTTGGCAATGTTCAACCGATCCAAACCACCCACATTAACAGCCAACGACGTCAACGCCTTAATAAACTGGCTACCGCCAAATAAAGTCAGGCTATTCGCAGATACGTCTCCCGCCACCGACAATTTACTTCCAGGAACCGCCGTTCCGATCCCAACATTGCCGGTCACAGTAGGAAATAAGACGATGTGAGCGCCGGAGATCTGGTTGGTAATTTGAAAATTGTTGTCACTCGCACCCCCGAACCCAGTCCAAGCTTTACGCCCGGCGGCGGCCCCATCGGGGTACCATTCGATATATCCATGGTCTGTTCCTTCTAAGCGCAAAATGCTTCCGCCAGTATTCTTTACGCGCAGGTTACCAGTCACAAATACCTGGCCGTCATTAGCCACTCTCATCAGCGACGCTCCCGTTTGATTTCGAATGCTGAACGCCGTATCCGCTAACAGATTCGACGATGCTTTAATTTCAAATTTTGCGCTTGGGTTTGTAAGACCAATCCCAACCTTCTTAGAAGAAATTCGCGCGATGGTCGCGTTTCCGGTCACATTTACATCACCCGTAACCGCCAAATTATTACTCAAAAACAAATTCGAAAGCGACAAGCTCGACCCAAAATTAAACGCCCCAAATATCGTGCCCCCGACTCTAAGGTTCCCGGTCACATCCAAATTACGGTTGACCGTGACCGATTTTCCGGCAATCGAATTGGTGATTTTGCTAACATCCAACGTACCGATTTGAATCGTTTTGCCAAGGCCTTTAATCGTACCTAGCAGATTGAAGGTAGAGATCGCGTTTGCGCTTACCGTGGAATTAACGGTCATGTTGCCGCTGACCCTGAGGTGAGACCTAAATAAGTTTGTCCCGGTGATTGCTTTACCAGTGAGCAAGCCGGAAAACGCCAAGTTTGCAGCATCCCATTGATCAGAGGGGCTGATTACCCTTAACGCCGGCACCGTTAAGAATCTGCCGGTAATCACGTGGTCAGTCGTACCGGTACCGGTGACGGTCAGTTTCCCGGTCGCGGTCAAATTCCCGTTCGTATCCCAAACATTCCCCGCCTGAACCAACGCCAAGCGGTTCAAGGTCACCGCGCCGCCGCTGATGTTGATGCCGTTGATTGTATTGATAGTTCTGCCCACAATGCCATTGGTGACATTTAACGTGGTAGCGATAAACACCGGTCCGCTATTGCTGACCCTAAACAATTCGCCGCCCGAATTTGAAACGCGCAAGGCCGTGCCAATGGTGTTGGACGTAGCCCGGACTTCTAGCCTTGCCACCGGAGTGGTTAGGCCTATGCCTACCAACTTGTCGGTTCCTTTGGCCAAGAAGGTGTTACCGGTCACAGCTAGAGTATTTGTAATATTAAGATCGGTAAATCCATTGGCGCTGCCGCTTTGGAATATCTGACCGGCAATCGTCAAATTCCCTCCGATCGTCATGTTGCCAGTTACTTTCAAAAGACGATTGACCGTGACGCCTGTGGAGGCGCCTGTAATTGTATTAATATCTAGTGTTTTGGCGGTTAGTTTACGATTCGTCGCTGTTAAGTCGCCGGTCATATTCACGGTTACCACATTCAACCCTGTGTTGTTCCACGTGCTGCCCGGAACCACTAAGCCCAACGATGTGGCCGTGAGATTTCCGTTTGAAAGCCAGGTGTTGCTCGCCGGTGTCCTCAAGGCGAATGACGCCACGTTGGTCATCGCGCCGTTAAGAATATTAATTCCGTTAATTCGGCCTTGAATATTGGCTGTCCCTGCAACGTCAAGGCTTACCTGACCGGTGCTTGCGGGAGCCGTTTCCAATCGAACTTGCCCATTGTTTAATACTCGAAGCAAATTGCCACCGGTTTGGTTGCGAACAGCCAAAGCCGTGCCAAGCACGCTGCTGGTAGCAATAACATCCAACCTGGCTTGCGGAGCAATCGGATTGGTTTGAACGCGCCCGATACTAACTAGGCCGGATCCTGCATTTTTCGCAATAAACGCATTTCCTGTCACATTGAGGTCGTTATTAATATTCAGATCCGTAAAGCCATTGGCGCTGCCGCTCTGGAAAATCTGGCCGGCAATCGTCAAGTTACCGCCCAAGGTCATATTTCCGGCAACCTTTAGCAATTGATTCACGGTCACGGCGCCCAATGTGGACGTGATGTTACCCACATCCAACGTCTTAATCGTAATTTTGCGAGTCGCGCCGGTAATATCACCGAACAAGGACACGGCGCTTAAATTAGTGATGTTCGCCGTTGTTGCATTAAGAATTCCGATTGTAACGTTTTGGGTTGGGCCGCTGACAGCACCTCTCAATGTTAGGGCCGGAACAGTTAAAGAAGTGCCTGAGATAGTGTGCGCGGCAATGCCGGTAACGTTTAACTTTCCACCCACGATCAGATCCCCAACCGAACTTAGTTTTCCCCCCACAACCACATCGCCAACAGAAGACACCGACCCTGCGCGCAACCGGCCTGACACGTTCGATGAGCCAGTGATATCCAAAACGTATAATGAACCGTTAAGCAATGGAGCCGGCATCTTAATCTGACCGTTATTCGCCACCGTCAATAATGTCGATGCTCCGCTGTCGCGAACTCTTAATGCAAAATCTGCCGCTGCGTTCGACGAAGCCGAAACTTCTAATTTAGCTTTCGGAAAACCTGCCGGAATCGTTCCCACTTCCAGACGTCCGCCGGCTGCGGTGGCAAGAAAACTATTACGATTCGACGTAATATCTTTCAACACGACCAAAGAATCGAATTGTTGCGATGTACCCGCCGATTGAATAAATTGACCTAATACCGTCAAACTTCCGGAAATGGTCGTATTACCAGTTACGTTCAAGTTGCGGTTGATGGTCACCGGCGTTCCAACCGCACTGGTTAATGTCTTCACTTCAACGGTAGTTGCCTTGATCTTCCGAGCGCCGCTTTCCGTAATATCACCAACCAAATTGAACGCTTCCACGTTATTAAAATCGACGGTCCCTTGGAAAACGTGATTGCCGGAACCGTTAACTGTCAAATTTCCACCAATCGTACCCGTACCCGACGTTCTCAGATTTCCAGTTTTGTCCCACGAATTATTCGCCAAAGCAAAATTAAGCCCGGTCGCATTGATCGTTGGTACGGTTAACCCCGCGCTGTTCCAGGTATTGCCCGCGGTTTGCAACGCTAAAATAGTGCCACGGACCCGGCCGGTAGCGTTAACAGTAGTAACGGAAACCAACCCATCGTTGGCGACGCTAAACAGCGACGTTCCCGACGAATTCAACACCCGCAGTCCCAAATCAGTTGAAATATTGGAGGAGGCTTTAATATCTAATTTAGCCGCCGGCGCCGATAGACCGATACCTACGCGCTTTTTATCCACCATAAACGTGGATTGCCCACCCGAGTACACATCGATCGCACCGTTGGGAGTCGTTGTGCCAAACCCAACGCTTTTATTCACAACCGTCAGTGGATGGAAGTTACCGGTCACAACATCAAATTTTCCAGCCGGAAACGCGGTACCTACGCCGGTATTTCCCGATCGATCCACCGTAAAATGTATTTTTGAAGGGTCTTCAATTCGAAAATAATCTACGACTGCCTTGCGAGGCGCCGGGATGGCGATATGCAAGTAAGGAGAATTCACATCCAGATTAGTCGTTTGAATCCCTACCCTATTTTGACGAACAAACAAGGTATTCATCGAGGTAGCTGTGTTGTCATTCAGGTTAAAGCTGGTATCGAACGACGAAAACTCATGTGTTTTTACATGAAGATCCGCTTGCGGAGATCCCACCCCGATGCCCACGTTGCCATTGCTTTTGGTGATGTTATTGATGTTGGTGGGATCGCTCACCCACGGCGTATTTGAAAGCGCCGAATTGTTAATAATACCGTCCACCTGCAAATCTCCGGCAATATGCAAGGTTTTGGAAGGATTGATCGTACCGATACCCACCCGATTGCCGCTGACGATGAAAGTATTAGCCACTTGCAGCATCCCTTTCGGGGAAGTGTTAAATAAGCCAATCGCATTGGAACTCACCAAAAATTGGTTGCCAATTTGCAAAAGCCCCTGCGGCGTTGATGTCTGAATCCCGATCCTACCGCCGCTCACGCGCAACGCGTTATTTCCGATATACAATTGGTTAAATGTCGGAGTCGCTGTCGTTCCCAGACCTATCAAGGTACGGGCAGCCGCATTGGCGGTCGCCACAAAATTGGTTCCGTTACCGACGATAAAATTACCTTTAGCCCGCGACATGGAGACCAAGTCTTGCAAGATCGAATTATTTTGAGGCGTCTGCAACACAGTTCCGTTTACAAGAAGATTGGTGGCATTCAACGTACCCACCACATTCAACGCATAATTGGGATTAAGAGCGCTTGTTCCCACTGCCATCGATTTAGAAATAATCGCCGTGCCGTCGACTTTTAGTTGGGTGTTTGCGCTAGGGTTGGTCAGCAGCAAATTACCCGAAGCCGTGATACTTGTAACTGATATAGCCTGAGGGATTTTTTCAGCGAATTGAGCCTTAATCGCGTAGGGCACCGCGTTGATCGTCACTACCGTTTCTTCGCCTTCCACCACAAGGTGAAAATTAGGGGTCGAAACATTAAGCACCGCCGGCGTCAAAGGCGTTTTGTCACCCAGAATAACCATAAACATTCCATCCCGGAATTCGACGGTTTTATGAACTTCCTGCCAGGCTTGCGACTGGGTATTGGAATACAACTTGACCGTTACGCGCTTGGTTCCCTGAATTGGGCCTGCGGAATTAGACAGCGTCGCTTGTAGCGTCACTTTCAAAGGCGCATCGGCGGCATAGATCATCTTTGCGGTAAAAACAAACGCCAACACCGCACCCACGATGATGATTTTCCGCCACAGTTCACTTTGAATAAGTCTAAATTCCATCATATCTCCCTTTATTGAGTTAACGACACCGAGACGTAACTGTTATTGTCGAACGCGACGTGATCACTCTTTTCATAGCCATAATCAAATGCCAGGCCAAATACATTAAGCCCAACACCTAACGACACTGTCGTTTTAATGGTTTCGTTAGCCAAATAGTCCTTCACGCCGCCGTAAAAATGGATAAACGGAACAAAGCCGGGATGGTAATGAATCCCTGCCGCCTTGATCGATTCGGGCTGCGAACTGGTCTTCTTAATTTGAGCCAGGATATCCAGGTCGCCCCAGTTATATCCGCCGGCCAAAATGGTTTGCAGCGGATACGTTTCCGATCCGCCGTTGGAATAGTTGGCTTTAAGGTTGCGCAATACGTTTCGAGCCACCAACGACACTTGAAATGGCCCCGGTGTCACGAAGGCGCCTACGTCCATATTGACGCCTGTGCCTTTAACATCGCCAAGGGTATTAGAGTAATAGTTCAGCGCCGTTCCCAACGACAAATCCTCCCAAATCGATTTCTGATAGGCCAGCTTCACCATATAATTCTCAAACCGAAACGTATCGCCCGCGATAATGCGATCCGCCGGTTTGGTCGTCCGATAAATATCCGACACATCCGCCGACATAAAACCGACCGCCACGTTGCCTAAACCGGTACTGGTTCCAAACGCGATATTGCGATAGGACACCTCTTGCATTAGCTGGGTGGCAAACGCCGAAAGCGAATATTGGGAGATTGGATACAGCGACGCCGGGTTTTCAAAAATGGCGGACGAACTGTGGCTAAACCCTTCCACATTTCCCAACGCGATCATCCGGGCCGACGACCCCAAATCGGTCAACAACAGCGCATCTCCGGCATAAATAGACGACGCTAAAAATATAAGAATATTTACAATGAGCGACTTCATCATGGAATCACCGCCATTTTCCCCTTACCCAGAACTTTGCCTTCGTTTACGATAAAGTAAAAATAAACCGAAGACGGAAGATATTTGCCGTTCAACGTAGTTTGATCGATCGTCACCAGGTTGTAGTCGTCCGGAGGGCCTTTGGCGCCCGGATCGCCCGAATGAATTTCTTTTTTCAGCAAAAGATGGCCAAAAATATCGTAAAGATGGATTTCCAGATCCATCGCCTTAGAAAGCTGATATCCAATTTGCGTACCCTCAACCATCCGAAAGGGATTGGGAAAGTTCAATACCGGCCCAATAATGGCCGCTGCCACTTCGAGCGGCTTAATCTCGCCCGCTGTTCCAATGGGACGGCTGCTTACTAAGAAGGGATCCATCGAGGATTTAATAACGAAAACAGGGTCAAACCACAGCCCATTTTCCTTGGTGACCGGGGCTTTAGGCTTGGCTGCCTGAGAAATAGTCACATCTATATAGGAAGTAAACGAGTGATACCCCAAGTTCAAAGCGGCGAGCGCCTGTGAACTAATTAGCACGACAGCTACCCCCAAAATTAGCGCCCCACCCAATTTCAATCCCAAATGTTGTTCTCCCTACCGTTATAAAATGCGGTTCAGGAAGGAGTATCGTGGGAAAAATTAAGAAACTTGCATCGAATTTTTTATTCGGGGGTTAATTCGTCTAAACTAGCCTTTAAGATTCGAATCGAATCCAGCTTAATATCCACCTTCCCCCGCAATTCGTCCGCAAAAACCACCACCTGCATCTGCAACAAGCCCCCGGAACCGTCTTTTTGATCGGGGTTCCACTTATCGTCGCCCGATTTGGGGTTATCATCGCGAAAGTCGGCCAATGGCAGCGTCGCCCATTTCCAGCCTGTCCAGTCGACTTTCAACGTATAGATTAGCTTGTCATCCGCCACCGGAATGCTCTGAGTCGTATCGTCCAATTCAAGCTTCCAATTGCGGTTATCATCATCATAAAGCTCAAAAACCAGATCCCCGCTAGCGGGCCCGTTCCCAAAGATCAAGACCTTGAGCGCATTGTACCCATCGATATCCATTCCCAAATAGCTGCCAATCCCGCCAATCACCCATTCCGACGTTTTTCCCTTTAATCGCAGCGACCGGGGACCCGCCACCCGGCTTTCGATGGGCGGATTTTCTTGCATCTCAGCTTTTAAGTTGCCAAACACCCACCACGGCCGCTTCTCGGACAACGTTTTACCATCAAAATTATCGATCTGGTAAATCGGCGGCCTGGAATCGACCGAGGCTGTAGGAACCTGCGGCCTGGCTTTCTTAATCATCGGCATTTCCAGGGCAAAAGTGGAAGAAGCTAGCAGTAAAATCAAAAGAAGGGCAGCGCGCATACCTAATTCTCTCTCCCGGCACGTCGCACCGCAAGAAACTTTTTATCTTTCACCAAAAAATGTCCCTTCCCAAAGCTAATTTTTGACTTCCCGGGCTTTGCCAACAATTTCTTAACCTCGTTCAGCCACCGGGACGAAAAGAACTCGGCTTCGCGAAGCATCAGCACCAAGGCATGATTGCGAATAAATTCGGGATGCCCATCCAATGCGGATAGAGGCAGAGACGGAAGCCCTCCCTCCACTATGATCTCGCTCGTGATGGGTCGCGCCGCCTCATCCAGATACGCCTGAAGCTCCGAAAAATAGTCCACCAGCTCGGCGACATGTTCCCGATATCGCGAATTGATTTTCTCAGCCACGGGCATTAAGTCATGACGAATAAAATTTCGGGTATATTTTCGATCCAAATTCGAACTGTCTTTAGAATAGACAATCTTATTTTCATCCAACCAGGCCAAAATTTGCTGTTTGCTGGTACGCAAAAGAGGCTGCATTTTATCAATGGCGCGTCCACCAAACCCCGATTTCGTCCCGCGCAAAATGCGGTGAAAAAATGTCTCGCACAAATCATCCAGATGATGCCCCGTCGCAATTGCATCCGCTTTTTTAAGCCGCGCCAAATGTCCCAAAATCCGATAGCGCAGCTCCCTCCCCGCCGCTTCCACCGACACCTTTTTACGCTTGGAATAAAGACGCACCGGAATTTTACGGACAATCAACGGAACACCGTGCAACGTGGAAAAACCACGCACAAACGCAATTTCTTTCCTCAATTCTGCCTTCGGGCGAAGCTGATGATTAAAATAAACCAGCGTCACGTCCTCGTGCTTAAGCTGGTGAAAGAGATACACGCTATCCGGCCCGCCGGAGAACGAAATCAGGATTTTCACATTTTCTCTGGCGCAGAAATCCCCAACAATTCCAAACATAACCGCAGCGTCTTTTGCGCCTGAATCAGAATATACACCCGCTTTGCCTGAATATCCTCCGACGCTTTAATAATCGGACACTGCTCATAAAACGTATGAAATTGACGCGCCAATTCATAGGCATAATTGGCCACGCGATGCGGCGCCAATGCCTGCGCTGCGCCATAGATCTCATCGTAGGCCTGAATGCAATGCAATATCAAGGCGCGCTCCGCCCCCTCCAATCCCAATTGTACAGACGCAAAATTTTGCGTCTGTACTAAGCCATCCATTTTCTCCAAAACGCTACACATCCGCGCATGCGCATATTGAATATAATAAACGGGATTTTCCGCCGATTTTTTCTTGGCCAATTCCAAATCAAATTCCACATGCGTATCCGCTCCCTTTTGAATCAAAAAGAACCGCGTCGCATCCACGCCGATTTCGTCCACCACCTCATCAATGGTGATAATTTCTCCGGTACGCTTCGACATCCGCACCGGCTCGTCCCCGCGCTTCAAACTCACCAATTGCCCAATCACAATCTTGAATTTCTTATCGCTCAAAAACGCTTCGCCGCACAGGGCCGCCACGCCGGCTTTGACCCTGGCAACATAGCCATGATGATCCGCCCCCCAAATATTAATGAGCCGGTCATACCCGCGCCGCAATTTATCCCAATGATAGGCCATATCTGCGGCAAAATACGTATGCTGACCGTCGGCCTTGATCAACACTCTGTCCTTCTCATCGCCCAACGACTGAGACTTAAACCACAATGCGCCTTCGGATTCATAGGTCAGGCCTTTGGCCGTGATTGTCTGAATTGTCTCAGACACCAGACCTTTGCGATGTAATTCTTTCTCAGAATACCAAAACGTAAACGTAATACCCAACCGCGCCAGCGTCTGTTTTTGCAATTCCAAATTACGCTGCAGCGGATCCCCTTCAATTAGCGCCAAATCGTGAATATACGATCCGTGGTACCCCTTTTCGGGGATCGGGAGTCCCTTCTTTACGGCATTCACGCTTTCGTAAAACAATTCCACTTGATTTCCCGCGTCATTGATGTAGAACTCCGAATCAATCGAAGTCCCCACAAACCGCAGCAACGACTCGATTGAATGGCCCAAAATTGCCCAGCGACCGTGCCCGACATGCAATGGCCCGGTCGGATTGGCCGACACGTACTCCAACAAAATCTTCTCATGAGCCGACGGAAACTTCGGCGCTTGCTCCAAGCATTCCAATAAATAGGCATCGGAAAGGCGCAAATTTAAAAAACCGTTAATGGCCTGGAACGAAATTTTACCCTCAAACCGTTGCGCCAAATCCACCGCCAATGTCTCGGCGATTTGCTTTGGGCCTTTCTTGAGAATTTTGGCCAACCCAAACGCCACGTTGGTCGCAAAATCCCCGTGCTCCGGATTATTAGGCACTTCCAGAACAACCGGCGTTTCAAGAATGTCGGTTAACGTCGAAGCGATCGCAGCCCGAATCATTGTTTGGGGGCCCGGCTTAACATCATAGCCAATTCCGCATGGGTGATATCTCGATTAGGATTAAAATGTCGAGCCGGCATCACCAGTTTCAAACAGTAGGCGCGATCCAAATAGGGATACACCCAATGTTTTTTCGAAACATCCCAATACGGCAGATTTTTCGAAGATACGGATCCTGTTCCACGGCAGACCCGCACAATCGCCGTTAACGCCTCGGCCCGCGACACCTTTTGGTCCGGCGCCGCATCCTCCGAAAAAATTCCGTACTGACTTAGACTCGTCATGTGTTTTTTCACCGGCCCGACAAATTCAGGAATTTGAAACGTTTCGGTCAAAATACCCGCCAATTCCGCGCGAGTCACCTTCCCCTGTCGAACGATCTGAGGGGCTTGAACATCCTCAAATCCCCGATCAAAGGACAAACCATACGACAATTTTTCTTTGTACTGAGGCAATCGAGACACAAAGCCAATGAATTCGGCCACGGTCAAATCTTTATTGGGATCACCCAAATCCGAAATCAAATTATTTTTCTGCGCCGTGCGAATAAACTTCTCGGTCCAATTTCCCGGCCCCGACACATCCGGTTTCAGCTGCAGCGCATTCACTAACGTCACCACATATTCGATCCGCTTCACGTTAGCATCCGGCCGAAACGATCCGTCCGGAAACTCCGACATATAGCGGCGGTCCAAGGCATGTTTAATCGCGTTTTTGGGATCCACATTAAATAGAACCGCAAAAAAATGCGCCAAATCCGCCCGAGTCAAATCCGAGGAAAGGGAGCGGTGCGATCGATAAAAATCCGAATTATAAAATAAAATAATGTCCTGACGGCTATTTGGAAATTTCGCCATCTCAGCCGGAGAATTCAGTCGATTAACTTTCCGCCTGACCGTGTAAAGTTGGGAATCCGGCAACCGAAACGTTACATACACATTCTGCTTGCCCGCCTTCACCAAATCC
>CAYGHZ010000015.1:0-20976 GCA_964349635.1 uncultured Candidatus Marinamargulisbacteria bacterium | reverse complement strand
CTTACACGTTGCCATATATTGGCATATAATTTTTACATATGATCAGCAAAAAACAAGTAGCTCTGACGTTGGGCGAGTTTCCGTTTTTGGGATTGCGGGGCGGGGGTGGGGCCTGTGTGGCGGCACCTAGCACCTTCTATCATATACCTGCGGCCGGATGCGCGACGGATGCTGAAATTGATCTTAAAGCGCCGTTTAATGCGGATGAATTGAAGCTTCTTGGAGAGCTTGGTTTTCCCAGATTACCCAAGAGAGCCATTGATAACCTAGCATCCGTTGCCCGTGGTCTCTATTCAACGCCAGCATTGGTTTATTATCATGACAGAGCAGACGACAGACCTAGATCCTGGGGCAACTATAAAGTAGTCATAGCAAGTCGCGACTGGGTCGATGATCTATTTTACGGAACCGTGCTTGATGAATGTTCAAGGCGAGTGTTTTTTGCCCAAAGGGATAAAACGCATTTTCAGTTCCGAAGCGGAAAGCCAGTGGCCATGGAAGTGAAAAAAGGAGAAGTTGTGTTTGATCGCAATACGGTATTTACATTGAATGATGAAGAAAAAGAACGTACTTGTACGGCTCTCTGGGGAGGATGGGGAGAGTTGAGTTTTGGGTCTGCCTTTAAAGGTAAATTAAGTTGGAAAAATCAGGCTTGTAGCGGTGCCGTCCAAGACTGTTATAGCCACACGGCTTATATTGTTCTTTTTCAAACGGATACGACGCGTACCCTTGCTTTTTTAGAGGCTTCTGAGAAGGGGGAAACACTGCATATTTTGCTGCAACCCTATAAAAAAGCTGGCGCAGGCCTTGAGGTAAAAGTGCCTGAGATCAAAAGGTCTGTTGCCCTTCCGGCGGCGGCTGCAGCGGCAGCGGCCCCTTCTCCCGCTCCACGCCCTCCCGAACCTGCTGCCCGGCTTTACGTGTGCAACAACCTGAAGCGCAGCCCTTTCCTCAAGTAGAGTCCAAAGAATCACTCGCAGCGGCGGCCTTAAGAAGGGATGAGGAAGAGAAAGCTCGTGCCGCAAGAGAAAAGGCGACTCACGATGCCGAGCTTGCGGATATCCAAAGAGATATTCGAAACCAGGAAAGACAAAAGCAAATTGAACAAGAAATCATTGACGACTCTATGAAGAGAAGAGCGATTAAATATGAGCGCACGCAGGCACAAGAAGCCTTGGAGCGGGTTCAAAAAGATCCTCACGCCACGGATCAAGAACGGCATGATGCAGAGGCAAAGGTTAGAGACACCGCGGATAAGGGTTGTGTCATTGCATAAGACGGCATCGGCCGAGTAGGCCGGCTCTTTATCAAAGGTTCTTACGCGCTCTTCGAGTGCGGGTACCAATGGCTTCGCCTGTGGTACCGGGGGCCGGACTTGAACCGGCACGGGCGTTTGAATGCCCAACGGATTTTAAGTCCGTCGTGTCTACCATTCCACCACTCCGGCTTGCAACAAAGGGCGGCGAGAAAACGGAAGATGGACGATAAAAGCGACGTAGATCAAGGAAGCGCTAAGAAGCAAGAAATGAGGGCCCTGGAAAAGTCAAAATTTGATTCTTTCGTAAACAATAATATTTTTAGGTTCCGTCATTTGTCTGTCGATCCCCAATCACTGTTCGGTCAAGCAAAGGAAGCCTACGATAATACCCCTTCTTCTTTCGCCGCGTATTGCCTCCGAGCTTCCATCGACCCGAATGAGTTATGTAGTACTCTAGAATCCAAAGCTGATGAACTAAAGCTAAATAAAGCGGCACTGGCCGATATAAAAGACAAATTGCTTGCAATTTATAAAAATATTAAGGCTAAAAAAGATTCGGCTGAGGCTGCGCAAGCTAAAGAAGCTCAGCAGAAAAGCGATCCAGGTGCTGAGACGATCCCTCAACCCCCTACTGATAAGCGCAGGGTGGGGTAAATCCATCCGGGTTTGGGACAAACGAACTGGCGCTTTGCTACGCGCTTTGGCGAATTGTCACGACGGATATATTACCGTCCTGGCTTTAAGTGACGATCAGCGCGTGTTATTTAGTTGTTCGTGGGATCACTCGATACGCGCCTGGGATACGCAGACCTGGGAACGGCGGGACATGCCTAGATACGTTGACGTTTTGGGACTTCCGTTCGCCGGAGACCAGAGCCTGAACACGACGCCGTAGGCACCGGCAAGTTTAAAAGCATCTTGACCTGGGCATAATGTATACGTTTACATGAATACGTATTCATAAGGCCCAAATGAACAAAGATAAAGTATATTCTTCTCGATTAAACGAAAAAACTATTTTCCTGATCCGCGAACTGGCGCACGAGCTACGAGCGCCCAGCAAAGCGGTGATCGAACACGCCGTCATGCTTTATTGGAAGCAAATTCATGAGTCTCATAAGAGCAAACAACCTCTGCTACAAAAATCGTTTGGCGCATGGAAAAACAGAACCGAGTCTCCTGAAGCTATCGTAAAGTCGATCAAAAAGACATTTAACGAGGGTTTTTCGAGACATGAACGATGAGAGTTTATTTAGACGCCGATGTGTTGATTCATCACCTTCGCGGAGACAAAAAGGCGCTGTCTTTTTTACAAATTCTTCTTTCAGATTCAACTTTGGAACCATGTATCAGCGCCATTCAACGCGCTGAAATCGTTTTTTTTATGCGCCCCGAAGAAGAAAGTTTAACGTTTTCCTTTCTATCCCACTTTAGCTGTGAACCGCTGGACAAAAATATCGTGGATGAAGCCGGTAAATTATATCGTGCTTGGCACAAAAGCCATGGCGTGGACATTAATGATTGCTTCTTGGCGGCCACGGTAAAACTTACAGGCGGAAAACTTTATACACTTAACAAAAAGCATTACCCCATGAAAGACATCGCTATTGAAAAGGCCTGGTAATTAGGTTGCTAACTTAATGTTTCAGCCGAAATCAGAGCCTGAATCTGCGCCGGATCCACGCGTTGCGCGAGGTGTTGGTAAGGATTGATCGCGTGGTTTTCGAGCGCAACACCTAAATCTTTCCAGGACTGCGGTTCCAGATTAAGAAAGGCCTGAATTCCCGAACAAATCTTAGGGAGTATTGGCGAAAGCAAAATGGAAAGATCTTTAAGCGCATTAAGAGCCGTTGTACACATGACGGCCGCTTTTTCAGGCTCGGCAGCCCAGGGCGCATTGTCGTTGATATATTTGTTCACATTGTCCGCAACCACCATCAAGTCCCTCATTGCCTTGGCGTACGCCAACTCTTCTACGTCTTGGGCAAATTGCTCCGTATTGAAATTAAAATTAATCGCGGAATCTACTGTAGTTAATTTCCCACCCAATTTTTTTGTGACAATCGACCCTAGGCGGCTTGCGATATTCACTACTTTTCCAACGACATCGGAATTTACTTTGAATACAAAATCTTCGAAATTGAGGTCAATATCGTCGACCGAGTTGCTTAGTTTAGACGCGTAGTAATACCGCAAAAATTCGGGACTAAGATGTTTTATATAGTCTTTGGCATTAATGAATGTGCCGCGGCTTTTGGACATTTTTTCGCCGTTGACCGTCAAAAATCCGTGGACGTGGACTTTTTTGGGTAGGGAAAAACCGGACACCATCAACATGGCCGGCCAAAACAGCGCATGGAAATACAAAATGTCCTTGCCGATAAAATGGTGGATTTCGTATTCATTACCTTTCCAGATTTTTTGATAATCGACCTTACCCCAGTTTTGGGTGGTGGCAATATATCCGACGGGCGCGTCGAGCCAGACATAGAAATATTTGTCGACCGTTCCGGGGATTTTGAATCCAAAATACGGAGCATCGCGGGAAATATCCCAATCTTTAATGCCTTGGTCGAACCATTCTTTTAATTTATTTCGAACTTCGGACTGGACGTGATCGCCGTCGTCGAGCCATTTTTTAATCTGGTCTGAATATGCGGAGAGTTTAAAGAAATAGTGGGTCGATTTTTTTAGAACAGGCGGGCGTCCGCATTCGGCGCAGCGCGGGTTTATAAGTTGGGTCGGATTGTAGGTGGTTGAACATTTCTCGCAGGCGTCGCCGTATTGATCTGGCGCTTGGCAATTAGGACACGTTCCCTTAATGAATCGATCCGGCAAGAAAATGCCGTCGGTGTCGCAGAAATATTGTTCGATTTCTTTTTCGTCGATGGCGTCCTTTTTTTTGGCTTCCCCATAGATAAATTCGGACAGCACCCGATTTTCTTCCGAGTCGGTGGTGTAGTAATGGTCATGTTCGATATGGAACGCGCGAAAATCGGCCAGATGCTCTTTGTGAAATGTGTCGATCAATTCCTTTGGCGTAATGCCCTGTTTTTTGGCGGAGAGCATAATGGGCGTGCCATGCGCGTCGTCGGCGCACATATAGTGGCAGGTATTCCCTCGCAACTTTTGGAACCGTACCCAGATATCGGTTTGGATGTGTTCGACCAAATGGCCGATGTGGATGTGGCCGTTGGCATAGGGAAGCGCGCTGGTAACGAGTAGTTTTCTCATATGATTTTAAAAAAACGGCGTTTGCCAACTTTTAATACGGCGCCGGATGTTAGTTCGATAAGTTTTATCTGGGGATTTGTAATTTCATGTCCATCGGCCGTTACCGCATGTTGCTCAACCAATCGAGAAAATTCTTTTTTTGATTGAATGGCATTTTTCTTTATGAGCGCCTCGCTTAACGCCATATCTGATCGTTCGATTTCTTCCATCGCTTCGGGAGCTTCATGTTTGGAAAAAATTCGATCGAATTCCAATTTGGCATGGGCGGCTTCGGTGTCGGAGTAGAGTTGAGAAATAATTTTCATAGCCAGTTTTTCTTTGGCTATTTTTGGATGCGATTCCGTGTTTTGGGTGTCGGTGAGCAACGAGTAATATCTATCGGTTAATGTATCGGGAATCGACATCATTTTTCCGAAAATATCGTTTGGGTTTTCCATAATGCCAATGTGATTGCCTAGTGATTTGCTCATCTTTTGAACGCCGTCGAGACCTTCCAAAATCGGCACGGTAATAATGGATTGGGGAGTTTGTCCGAATTCTTTTTGCAACTGACGCCCCATCAGCAAATTAAATTTTTGATCAGTTCCTCCAATTTCCAAATCACTCTTCAAATGAACCGAATCATAGCCTTGTAGCAAGGGGTATAAAAATTCATGCAGTCCAATGGGCTGGTCGGATTTGAATCGGGTTGCAAAATCTTGACGCTCCAACATGCGGGCGACAGTCATCTGAGCATTTAATCGGATAAATTCTTCGGGCTTTAGTTGCGATAGCCACTCAGAGTTGTAAACAACCTGGGTTTTATTTTTGTCGAGAATTTTAAAGACTTGTTTTTGATAGGTTTCGGCATTCGCTCGAACTTCTTCCTTGGAAAGCGGCTTGCGGGTCTCGGATTTACCGGTGGGGTCGCCAATCATGGCGGTGAAGTCGCCGATGAGAAAAATAATGTCGTGGCCCATCTCTTGCAGGAGTCTCAGTTTATTGAGGACAACCAGGTGGCCCAAATGCAAATCGGGAGCGGACGGATCGGCGCCCCATTTGATCCTAAGTTTCTTTTTATTCAGGGTTTCGATAGCGGTTTCGGGGATAATGTCGACGAGTTGGTCGCGAAATCTATCTATTTTTTCCATGCGCGTGTGCTAAAATCCCACAATATCAAGTTTGGGAGGCTGGTTCAAGCTGATCTTTCGTTCAAAACATCATATCGGAAGAGTGTCTCGCGGAGGCAAATTTTTTAAAGCGCCTCCCCGTGGAAACAAAATCAATTACCGCTACGGATCGTTTATTCGCAGAGTGCTGTATTTTGGCGGCATTGCGTGTGCGGGTGGCGTTGTACTCTTGGCCGGTGTGGTTTACGCCATTTCGTTTAATCTGCCGGACGTGGATTCGATCAACACCATGATCCCCAACGAAACCACTAAGATTTTTTCCGACAATAATACGGTTTTGGCGGAGCTGCATCAGGAAGAGAATCGCATCATTATCCCGCTGGAAAACATTTCAAAGACGGTGCAGCAAACCGTGGTGGCCTTGGAAGATACGGAATTTTATTCCCATCACGGAATCAATTTTAAAGCCCTATTGCGCGCGTTAATCAAAGACATCAAGGCCGGAAGTTTTGTAGAGGGCGGTAGCACCTTAACGCAGCAGTTGGCGCGTAATCTGTTTTTGACCAAGAAAAAGCACCTCATGCGTAAAGCGGAAGAAGCGATCTTAGCCGTTCAGATTGAGCGCAAATATTCCAAGCCCGATATTTTGGAAATGTATCTCAACCAAGTGTATTGGGGACACAATGCCTATGGGATCGAATCGGCGGCACGGCTTTATTTTGGTAAAAGCGCCGACTCCGTAAGTTTGGCTGAATCCGCGATGTTGGTGGGTCTTTTGAAAGGCCCGGAACTTTACAGTCCATTTAAAGATTTTAAACGGGCCAAAGATCGGCAAAAAACCGTGCTGCAACGCATGGTTCGCGTTAAGTTGATTACCGATGCCCAGGCCCAAGAAGCGTATGAAGAGAAGCTGGATCTGGCCAAGCGAAAGAAATACCGATTTAAGGCCCCCTATTTTACGTCTTATATCGTGAACCAGCTGATTCAAAAATACGGTGAAGAGGCTGTGTATACCTCCGGGATGCGTGTTTATACGACGTTGAACTATGACCTTGAGATGGCGGCGGAGCGCATCGTTAAAAAATATGTCGACATGGCCAATGAACCGCAATATGTAAAAGGCTCTCAGGTGCCCAGCCTCAATATGACCCAGGCCGCCATTTTGGCGATTGAGCCTTCGACCGGTTATATCAAGATTTTGCAGGGGGGCGTCGATTTTTCGGAAAGTGAATTTAACCATTGCATTCAAGCGCGCCGGCAACCCGGTTCTGCTTTTAAGCCCTTTGTGTATCTCGCCGCACTGGAACGCGGATTTACTCCCAGTACGCTGGTGCAAGACACGCCCATTACATTCAACACGTTTCAGGGCCCCTACTCTCCTCAAAATTTCACACTGACGTTTTTGGGTAGCATCCCCTTGCGAAAAGCGCTGGAATTATCGGTCAATGTGGTGGCTATTAAGTTGAATGATCTTATCGGGCCTAAAAATGTGGTTCGAGTCGCGCGGCAATTGGGCATTAAATCGCCGCTTCAGCCGGTGTTGTCGCTTCCATTGGGCGCTAATGATGTGACGATGTTGGAAATTACATCCGCATATGGCGTGTTAGCCAACGGGGGTCGGCGGGTTGAGCCGACGGGGATCATCCGAATTGAAGACCGTGACGGAACCCCGCTTTATGAAAACAAAATTCATGAGAAACGCGTCTTTGATGAAAACCTGATTTATACGTTGGTGGATATGATGAAAGGCGTTGTTACGCGAGGTACCGGGCGCAACGCGCTGTTGCCGCGCCCCATTGCGGGAAAGACCGGCACAACGTCGGATTACCGCGATGCGTGGTTTATTGGATTTGTCCCGCAGCTGGCGTGCGCGGTTTGGGTAGGTAACGATAATAACTCGCCGATGGTGGAAATGACGGGAGGCTGGATGCCCGCCTTGATGTGGAACAACATTATGAAGGAAGCGCTTCGGAAAATTCCGGCGCAGGATTTCCCGCGTCCTAAAAATTATGCGTCCAAACAGGACAATTGGCAGATCGATACGGCTCCGGAAGACACCAATCCGGATCCCGTTTACGGCGAGAATTATTGGAAAGCCAAAACTGCCACTGCCAATAGCGTTATTGCTCCCGTCTCCGCTCCTCAAGCGGGCTCAACGGAAGAAAATATTTTAGATTTTTTTGGGAGACACTAAGATGGCAGAAAAAGTAGTCATAATCGGATCGGGCCCCGCCGGACACACAGCGGCTATATATGCGGGAAGGGCGAATTTATCGCCCTTGATGTTGGAAGGCGAATTTGCCGCGGGAGTCGCCGCCGGCGGTCAGTTAACCACCACCACGGACGTAGAAAATTTCCCGGGGTTTCCGGAAGGCATTATGGGGCCGGAGTTGATGGATCGGATGCGTGCGCAGTCGATTCGATGCGGCGCCAGAATTGAGACCAAAACGGTAGATAAAGTGGCACTGGATCAGCGACCGTTTAAGGTGTTTGTGGGAAGCGATGTTATTGAAGCGGAAACGATTATTATTGCGACGGGCGCCACGGCCAAACGAATGTCGGTGCCGGGCGAAGAAACGTATTGGCAAAAAGGTATATCGGCCTGCGCGGTCTGCGACGGGGGCTTGCCCATTTTCCGCAACAAGGCGCTGATTGTGGTTGGAGGCGGCGACACGGCGGCGGAAGAAGCGACGTATTTGGCAAAATTTGCCAGCAAGGTTCATATGCTTGTTCGAAGCGATAAAATGCGGGCGTCAAAGGCCATGCAGGAACGGGTGTTGGCCAACTCGAAAATTGAAATTCGATGGAATACGGTTTTGGTTGAGGCTTTGGGAGAAAATCTGTTAAGCGGTGTCAAAATCCGAAACGGCAGTGGTAAAGAAGAAACGCTGTCGGCCGGCGGTCTTTTTTATGCAATCGGCCACACGCCTAATGCAGCGTTTTTAGATGGTCAGATTGACTTAGATGAAACCGGTTACATCAAAACGGTTCCCGGAACTGCCCGAACGAATGTCCCGGGGGTATTTGCTTGCGGCGACGTGCAGGATAAGGTCTATCGCCAGGCGGTTACAGCGGCCGGGAGTGGCTGTATGGCGGCTATGGAAGCTGAGAAGTTTTTGGCGGAGTAGCTGGGCCAGCGGACGTCAACTATTCGGCTATTCGGATTCGCGACCTAAAACCTACCCCTTCAACAAAATAAAATTCTCAACCAACCGAATTATAATTTCCTTTTGTTTTGGCAGGCTTTCGGCCACCAGTAACGCAAGCGCCACCAAGGTATTGTCGTTGATCAGCGCATCCACTGGACGCGCCAGCAAACCCTCGTTCAACCGCAAGTACCACAAAAACAGAAACGATCCGGTGCGCTTGTTGCCATCGACTAGAGCGTGATTCTTGATCACGAAATACAACAAATGTGCAGCTCGACTTGCTACATTGGGGTAAAGGGGCTCTCCACCGAAAGTCTGCTCAATCGTAGCAATGGCGGAATGCAACCCTTCACCGCGAATCTGTCCAAACAATTCGGTGGCCTCGCCCTTGCGCGTCAATTCCCGCTTTAGTTCGTTTATAGCGGAAAGAACAGCTTCGAGTTCCAAGCTACGCATAATCGTTTGCTTATCGATGACATCCTTGAGCGATTGCTCGTCGAAACGCTGAAGAAGGGTCCAGCTGCGGGCGTAATCAGACACAACCTTCAACACCTCCGCCCCTGGCCCGGACACTAGGTTTTGGTTAGTCAACGTTTGTGAGAGAAGAGATAGCACCTGCTCAAACTCCACTCCTCGTTCCTTGAGGCGTCGCTGGTTCAGGGTGTAGCCCTCTACTAGATGTTGGCGCAGAACATTGGTGGCCCATTGGCGAAACTGGACAGCCCGTTTTGAATTCACTCTATACCCAACTGAAATAATTGCATCGAGATTGTACAGCTCCACTTGCCGAACAACGTCCCTCTTTCCCTCAGATCGAACTATTTCCATTTTGGAAACAGTTGCAGATTCCTCAAGTTCGCCTGAACCAAAGATATTATTCAGGTGTTTGCTAATGGCCGGAACCCCCACCAAAAACAAATCCGCCATCGATTTTTGGGACAACCAAACCGTTTCGTCTTTCAAACGAACATCGACGTTAATATCGCCACTCGCAGAAGTGTAAAGCAGGAAACTGGTTTGATTTGGCATTTCTTTTTTATTCATACCTCAGTACTCCCCTGAGCTGTCCGAAATTTCCCGATAAGTTACTCATATGCCACCCTCACTTCGCCGCTCATTAACTTTGGCGGTGGGAAAGCACTATTCCCGCAACCCCCATCACGCCCGAAAGCAACTGCCCCATAGTCAACCAGGAAAAGAAAAACCCCAATTGCGTGTCCGGCTCGCGAAAAAATTCCAAACTAAACCGGATGATTCCGTAAAAGAATAAAAACGCGGCAAAGAGCTGGCCGTCTTTTAACTTTGCCTTTTTCATTAACAAGAACAATACGAGAAATAAAATTAGGCCCTCAAAAAACGCCTCGTAAAGTTGAGACGGATGTCTGGGAAGCGGCCCGCCGCCCGGAAACACCATCGCCCAGGGCGCATCGCTGACTCGTCCAAAAAGCTCGCCGTTGATGAAATTGGCCAATCGACCCAAACCTAGTCCAATGGTCGCGCCGACACTCAACAAATCCAGCAAAGGCCATATCGGTTTCTTTTGGAATTTCGCAAATAAGCCTACGGCAATGGCCGCGCCGATGGCGCCACCGTGAAAGGACATGCCCCCCTGCCACAGCGCCAAAACACGTGCCGGAAATTGCATGTAATAAACCAGGTCGTAAAACAAGACATAGCCCAGCCGTCCCCCAAGCAAGATGCCCACCATGACGTAGGTCATAAAGCCCAACAGCTGATCAGAATTAAATTGCAGACGGGATTTGAATTCCTTTCTTAAAACTGTGACACCAAGAACCACGCCAAGGACATAGGCCAACCCATACCAACGCAGTTGCAGCGGGCCAATTTCCAAAAGAACCGGATTTATCTTGGGATAGCTAATCACGCCATATATAATGAATCAATTATGACCATTCGCAAAATTATCCGTCCCGGCGCCGATGCTGCTCCGAAGCAGAAAATTTTGCTGGAAAAAGTAAAGCCGGCGGCTATTCTGGCGCCCGCTGAGGAAGACATGGCGCCTCAAGCTGCCGTAGAACATCCTGTTATTCCGGAAGATGTGTATCAGAATGAATTGCAACGCGCACGCGCCGACGTTCGCGAAAAAGCAGATCAGGAAATTGCCGCCTATCGACAGGACGCTTTTTTGCACATCGACACCGAAAAAGAAGAAATTCTCGATAAGGCCTATCAGGAGGGATACGAAAAAGGCGTTCATGAAGGCGAAAAACAATTACATGAAAAAGCGTCCGAAGTATTGGCTACGCTTAACTCCGCCGCTCAGGAAAAACATCGCCTGTTGGAGGAATCTCAACGGGATATATTGGCATTGGCATTAAAAGCAGCTCAGCAGATTGTGCTTAATGAAATATCGCTAAATCCTGCTGTCTGTCTGGCCATCGTGTCCGATGCCATAAAAAAAGTGACCGACACCGAAAAAGTGATTCTTCGCGTTAGCCCCGACGATTTAGAATTTATGAAGGAAAATCGGGAAAAATTGACGCAGCGATTTAAAGATATCAAGCAGCTCATTATCCAAGAAGATAAACATGTGGATCGCGGCGGCTGTGTGATCGAAACACAATTAGGGTATATCGATTCCACCCTTAAAACAAAGATTGAGATCCTTGAAAAAGCGTTATTTGACGTCTACGAAGATGAAAAGATTGTGTCGGGCCGCCAGCGCGCTCCTGAAAAGATGGAAGAAGAAGTAGCCTCGGAACCCGTACCGGAAATGGAAGAGGAAATCGCGGACGAAGGATTTGAACCCGAACAAACCGAATCCGAGCCCGCCCCCGTTGAAGAAAAACCGGCCGAGGAGAATGAATTGGATCTCTTCGACGAAGATCTGTTCGACTTTTAAGATGAATATCGAGCGCTATATAAAAGCTATCGAGCGTGCGGAGTTGCTTAAAGTCGTCGGCAAAGTCGTTCAGGTGGTTGGGCTGGTTCTGGAGGCACAGGTTCAAGGCGTTCGAGTTGGGGAGCTTTGCTATGTGGTAATCGACGAAAAACGGACGATTCGGGCGGAAGTTGTTGGATTTAAGGAAGAAAAAGTGCTGCTGATGCCACTGGGTTTGATGGAAGGCATTCGACCCGGTAGCAAGGTTTATGCCACCGGGCACCCCCTCCAGGCCAAAGTGGGGATGAAGCTCCTAGGGCGGGTCTTAAACGGGCTGGGCGAACCCATGGATGATAAAGGCGACTTGGAATATGAAGCATTGGTGGGTGTCGATAATGATCCGCCCGATCCTGTTAAGCGGCCACGGATTAGCGAGGTTTTTAAGGCGGGGGTTAAGGCGATTGATGGTCTTTTGACTCTGGGCAAAGGTCAGCGCATCGGCATTTTTGCGGGTTCCGGTGTCGGTAAAAGCACCCTCATGGGTATGTTGGCCCGCAATTGCGTCGCCGACGTCAACGTGATTAGTCTTGTAGGTGAACGCGGCCGCGAGGTTAAAGATTTTATTGAAGAATCGTTGGGCGAAGAAGGCTTGGCGCGATCGGTGGTTATTTGCGCAACGTCGGATAATCCCCCTGTTGTGCGGTTAAAAGGCGCGATGATCGGAACCGCCGTCGCCGAATATTTTCGAAGCCAAGGCAAACAGGTGTTGTTTATGATGGATTCGGTGACTCGCTTTTGCATGGCGCAACGTGAAATTGGCCTGGCCACGGGTGAGCCCCCCACAACCAAGGGCTACACGCCCTCCGTTTTTGCCATGCTGCCCCGACTGATGGAGCGAGCGGGTACCTCAGACAAAGGCGCAATCACCGCCATCTATACGGTACTGGTGGAAGGTGGCGATATGGACGAGCCCGTCGCCGATGCGGCCCGCGGGATTTTGGATGGGCATATGATCTTGTCCCGCGATCTGGCAGCTAAAAATCATTATCCCTGCATTGAAATCGGCCCTAGCGTCAGTCGTTTGATGAGCGTAGTGGCCAGCCCCGAACACAAAAAAGCCGCCGGGCAATTGCGCGAAGTATTGGCCAACTACAAAGAGGCGGAGGACCTGATCAATATTGGCGCGTATGTCAAAGGCAGCAATCCCAAAATCGATTACGCGACCGAAAAAATCGACGCGGTAAATGCCTTTCTAAAGCAGGCTACTAGCGAAAATTTCGATTTCGACACCACCGTTCGCACGCTGGTTCAGTTATTCACCTAAACCATGGGCGAAGTTAAGAAAAGCAAGCGATTTAAATACAATTTAGCCTCCATCTTAAAAGTTCGGGAAATTCGCGAACGACAACAGAAAGATAAATTCAGCGAAGCCGAAAAAAAATATAAAGAAGAAATCGAAAAGGAAGAAAAGCTAAAAAATTTTCTGGTCGCCAAATATTCCGAACTGCGCGAGATCATGATGAGCGGCAACATCAGCAATGTGAACGAAATTATTATGCGAAAGGCTCATTTGGAATCCGTTAAAGAACGGGTGACCGAGCAGGCCAAGGTACGAGAAGAGGCCGAGCGTGTGAAAGAGGAAGAACGGGAAAAGCTTATCCAAACCGTCAAAGATCGTAAAATTATTGAAAAAGACCGGTCGAAAAAAAAGGAATCGTGGCGAAAAGTGATGGACAAAGAGGAGGGCAAATTTTTGGATGATATCTCCAGCGTCGGTTATGTCAAAAAGAAACGTTTGGCGGCGGAAGAGTAATGCTATACTTAAAAATATTATCCCTACGAAAGGAGTGTTTTGTGAAATTTAAATTCAACGCTGTTCTAGTGTGCATGTTTGTCTTTTTGATCTGTCGATCTGCGGTGGCCGGAGTCGCCTACAATTTGGAGGATTTTGAAGACAAAGGGTTAAACGCCGGTCTTAGCTTTATTCGCCAAGATAATCGCAACTTTGCGAAGGTGAATCTCAGCCCTGATTTGCAATTAGGCCCGGTGGGAGTTGGGCTGGATTTTAACGGATACTTACCTACGGACGGCGGAACGGTTCCTGCCGAGTTACAAGCGGTTAACCTGCGCATGCTGTCCTACGACCATAATCATATTGCCGGAGTGAAATGGGGACGTTTGTCTCACGTAACGTTCGGTTATGGTTTATTGATGGACAATTACGATTCCGGAAGTTTTGGATCCAGGGAATTTAATAATCAAAAGGCCGGTGTTTTGGGCTACGGAACCATCAGTAATATTCGCGTTGACGGGATGTGGACGGCCTCGAATGTTCGAGCCGGTCGTGTTAGTTATACGCTTTCGGAATCGTTTTTATTGGGAAGCCCGATTGTTTTTGGCGCTAATTATGTTACTGATACGGACGGTATTGACCGACCGATCGAAGGTCGTACCGATCGCATTACCCGTCCCATTCAATCCGGCGTTGGCGGCGACATCGGTTTGCCAATTGCAGGCGATTTTTTAACGCTTTATACCGAATATGCGCAGCTTAGAGAACAAGGCGCAGGTAGCGGTGCTGCGGCCGGTATGAAAGGAACATTTTTTGGTCAAGCCGATTATCGTTTGGAATATCGAAGGCTTGGCGCCGGATTTGTTCCGGGATTTTTCAACGGGCTTTATGAAGCGGTTTCTGCCGGTCCTTTGCCAACTACAGAAGCGAACGGCGTCATGGGTGCCTTGGGTGCTTCGGTGATGGACGGCTATTTCAAAGGCGATATTGTTTATGAAGCCTACGACGGATATGACCCTGTTCTTACGGGCGCGGTGGGTTGGAAGAAAGTCAATAATACAGTGGGTGTTGTGAACTACAGCCGCGCGTTTGGAAAAGGTGGCGCTGCGGTAGCTCAAGCCGATGTTCTGTATTACACCGGCGGGATGTTTGATTACGTTGTGACTTATAAACGTACGTACCTTGACGCCTTTGCATTTACTGAATCGTATTCCGTAGGTGTTCGGCTTAATTTGAATTCGTTGGTACCGAAATTACCTTTCATTATGTAGCGTTTCGCACAGGGGCGTATTGCACTACGCCCCTTCCGTGTGTTTTATTAGGCACATGCACTATGACGTAATCGTAATTGGGGCGGGACATGCCGGTATCGAGGCCGCGTTGGCTAGTGCGCGCTTAGGCTGTAAGACCCTTGTTTTTACGATCAACATCGATACCATAGGCCTGATGCCCTGCAACCCGTCTGTTGGCGGCCCCGCTAAGGGCCAGATTGTTGGCGAGGTGGATGCATTGGGCGGCGAGATGGGAGTGGCAGCGGATAAGACGCATATTCAGCTCAAGATCTTGAATCGCTCACGTGGCCCTGCCGTGCAATGTCTACGGGCCCAAAACGATAAAAAAGAATATAACCTTTATATGAAGCGTACGGTCCTCAATCAGCCTAATTTGGACGTGCATCAGGCGATGATTAATTCCTTAATTGTTGAAGACGGCCTTGTTAAGGGGGTAGTTACCGATTTAGGGAAATCGTTTTTTGCAACCTGCGTGGTCGTCACGACGGGTACGTTCCTACGCGGGAAAATTCACATCGGACTATCTAATTTTTCCGCCGGTCGCGTTGGCGAAATGAGTGCAGAAACGTTGACCGACAGCCTGGTGAAGGCCGGTTTTCGTATGTCGCGACTCAAAACAGGCACCACGCCTCGTTTAGACAGTCGATCAATCGATTATTCTAAAATGATCGAGCACCCGGGCGACCCTGAATTTTTGCATTTTTCCTTCAAAACATTGCCAAACGAGGACTATAAAAATCAAGTCAGTTGCTTTTTGACCCATACGACTCAGGCCACACACGACATTATTCTGTCAAACCTGGATCGATCCCCGATGTTTCAGAAAGTCATTAAAGGCGTGGGGCCGCGTTATTGTCCCTCTATCGAAGATAAGGTCGTTCGATTTCAAGAAAAGCCTACTCATCAACTATTCATGGAGCCGGAAGGGCGGGACACCACCGAAATTTATGCTCAGGGTCTCAACACCTCGTTGCCGGAAGATGTTCAGGAAATGTTTCTTAAGACTATTCCGGGCCTGGAAGATGTCCGAGTTCTTAAGCCGGGCTATGCCGTTGAATATGATTTTGCCTACCCCGACCAATTGCTTCCCACCTTGGAAACGCGGATTGTCAAAAATTTATATTTTGCCGGCCAGCTGAACGGCACATCTGGATACGAAGAGGCGGCGGGCCAAGGAATTATCGCCGGCATCAATGCTGCTTTGCGAGCGCAAAATCGCGCGCCATTGATTTTGAAACGTGAAGATTCGTTTATCGGCACGATGATCGACGACCTCATTACAAAAAATATTTTTGAGCCCTATCGCATGATGACGTCCCGATCTGAATTCCGGTTATTGCTTCGACAAGACAACGCGACCTTCCGTTTAAGCGAAAAAGCCTTTGAAATAGGGCTTATTTCCGCCGGCGAGATCGAGTTCATTCGTGAGCAACGCCGTCGAATCAGCGCGTTTATTGGCCATTGGCGGGGTGTTTCAATACCTGGTGGCCTGGTTGACCAATATCAGCTAAAACACAAAATTCCCATTTATGAATGGATTAAGCGTCCGGAAGTGAGCGTTTCCGACCTTATTGAGCATGCGATTGTTGAAAAATCTGAAAAGGATCTGGCAGAACGGGCGACAGTGGAAATTAAGTACGAGGGTTATTTGGTTAAGCAGCAAAAAGAAATCGACAAGGTTCAGCGTCTTGAATCCAAACCCATTCCGGAAAATTTGGATTACGACTCCATTTTAGGTCTCAAAAAAGAAAGCCGTGAAAAATTTAAAAAGTATCGTCCGCATTCCATTTACGACGCCAAGAAAATTGCAGGAATTAATCCCGCTGACATCATGGTCTTGATCATGTACCTGGAAAAGTCGCGCAGAGCTGCGCCTAGTTTCACGTGAAACATTCCAAGAAAATCGATTCTTACATTGAGTTACTTAAAGAATACAATGAAGACGTTAACGTCTTTTCGCGAAAGTCCTATGAAACACTTCCGTTCCATATCGAAGACTGCCAAAACCTGGCTTCATTAATACCGGATACTGCGAACGTTATTTTTGATTTAGGTTCCGGCTCGGGCCTTCCCTCTGTCATTCTCGCCATTTTGCTTCGGAACGTGACCGTTTATGCATTGGAATCTAAAGGAAAGAAATGCGCATTCTTAGATTTGGTTAAGGCAGACCTTGATCTGAAGAATTATCTCGTGGTCAATACAAACGTATTTGAATTTCCTACGAGGGTGGTATCACCTGACGTTATTACGGCCAAAGCGTTTGGCCCGCTGGAAAAAACACTTCGGGTAGCCGAGCGATTTGCCAAGAAGGGCACCCAATTGATTGTTCCTATTAGCCAGAAGCAGCGAGATGCCTATTTAATTGAATATGGCGTTAAAGTGCATTTTATGGAGAAGAACGGGTTTTTGTATTTGACGAAGACGTTTTGAGGGAGCCCATCGACCCCTCGACAGGCTCGGGGCTCAGGGCTCGGCCGATCAACCAAGGCGTTGGTGGCTGAGCTCGTCGAAGCCACCAACCTAGATGTTTCACGTGAAACTATTTGGTCTTTGTTTTGGACCAATTGTGATTAAGAGCAACCCACCCCGCCCGTTGGGCACCCCTCCAGCGAGGGGACTGCCCTTAAGAAATGCTTTCGTTAGAGATTCCCCTCCTTGGAGGGGTGGCGGCGAAGCGACGGGGTGGGTTGCTCCCAAACTATCGCGTATTAAGCACCGAATAGAGCTTTTCAAACTGCTCCGACGTATTGTATTTAATCACAATCTTTCCAGCCGATTTGGTGCCCCGAATTTGAATTTTCGCTTCCAGCTTCTGAGACAGGTGATCTTCGTATTCAGAAAATAGAGAAAGTTGCCGGCCAGAGCTTTGGCCCCCGCTCTTCACATCTGCAATCTGCCGCTCGACCTCCCGAACATTAAGGCCTTGTTGCTTAATTAAATGAAAATGATGGAAGATGTCGTTTTCATCTTTTAATGCGAGAAGCGACCGTGCGTGCCCCTCGCTGATTTCACCGTGAATAATGGCGCTTTGAATGGATTCAGGGAGCTGAAGCAAGCGAAGAATGTTGGTGATCGTGGAACGGCTTTTGCCGAAGGCTTCAGATAATTCCTGATGGGTTAAATTAAACTCTTCCACTAGACGCCGATACCCTTTTGCCTCTTCGATTGCGTTTAAATCTTCGCGCTCGAGATTTTCGATTAGGGCCAACTTCAATGAATCCTGGTCAGAGTACTCCCGAATGACCACCGGAACCGTCTCTAAACCGGCCAACTGACTCGCTCGGAAACGCCGTTCACCGGCGACCAATTCGTAGCAATCGTCGACCCGTCGCACCAACAATGGATGAATCAACCCATACTGCCGAATAGATTCAGATAGCGACTTGATCCGAGTTTCATCAAATGCCTCGCGCGGTTGTAGCGTATTGGCTCGAATTTTTTCTAACGGAATTTGCAGTAGCGTTTTGCCGGTAGAAAGTGTCGTTCTGGGAATAAGCGCCTCTAGGCCGCGACCTAGGCGCGGGAGTTTACTGGACACGCGTCATCACCTCTTGAGCAAGATTAAAATAGGCCTCAGCGCCTTTGGATTCGGGGTTATATAGGGCGATCGGCAAGCCGTGACTTGGGGCCTCGGTTAACCGAATATTACGCGGGACAATGGTATCAAATACCAGGTCTTTGAAAAATCTCTTGGTATTTTCCATCACCTGACGATTTAGCGCCGTCCGCTTGTCATACATAGTCAAAACAATTCCTGAAATTTCCAGATTTGGATTTAACGACTCTTTCACCAGCTTAAGCGTATTCACCAGGCCGGCAATTCCCTCCAATGCAAAATATTCACATTGCACCGGAATCAGGGCTTTATCGGCCGCCGTCAGACCATTCACCGTCAACAGGCCCAAGGACGGAGGGCAATCCATAATAATGTAGTCATAATAGTTCTTCAGAGGAGCCAGTGCCTCTTTTAATATTGTTTCACGTGAAACATGATTCACGAGTTCGATTTCAGCGCCCGACAATTCGCGGCTTGAAGGAATAATGTGAAGGTTTTCAAATGGCGTGGGATACAACACATCGTTGATGCGGCTTGGGTCTTGGAACAAATGATAGATGTTTTCTTCGATTTGTTCTTGATTTAATCCGATGCCGGACGTCGCGTTTGCCTGCGGGTCTAGATCGATCAAAAGAACCTTTTTTCCACTTTCGCTAAGGTAGGACGATAAGTTAATCGCCGTTGTCGTTTTACCGACGCCGCCCTTTTGATTGACAATGCAAATAGTGGTGGATTGCATCGTGTCGGATTATAACATACTATTTTTATACAGATGGAAAAAATTTCCAGCGGAATTGATGGGCTAGACAAACTACTTTTCGGCGGTTTTCCAAAAGGGCGGGCCTACTTGATTGCTGGCGAGCCTGGCGCAGGCAAGACGATTTTTTCCCTTCAATTTTTGTTAGCCGGTTTGGCCTTGGGTGAACGCTGCGTTTATATCTCGATTGACGAAAAGCCGGAGCATGTAATCGCCGATGCCCTGTCGATGGGATGGGATTTAACGCCTTATTTGCAAAAAGGACAGTTTCATATTTTGGATGTGACGTCTTATTTTTCGAAATCCAAGATCGAAACCGACGGTGGAATTTATATTCATCAGATTGTTGAAGACATTTTGGCGTTTGTAAAGAAGGCCGGCGCCCAGAGACTCGCGATTGACCCCATTTCTCCATTGGTTTTCGCCGAACGCAAATTGCCTGAAATCTCGGAGTATATCAAGACGCTGATCTTCGCCACCGAAGATAATTTAGGGTGCACCACGGTGTTAACATCGTATGTCCCGGTGGGTTCTGATAAAGTCAGTCAGCATGGCATTGAAGAATTTGCGGCTTCCGGAATCATTTTGTTGCGCCTGGTAAAAACTAATAATAAGCCGATGCGCTCGGCTTCTGTTCGCAAAATGCGGGGAACTCGAATCGACTTAACCGAGTACAGCTACGAAATTTTGCCCAACCGCGGCATTGTCCTTCGCCAGCCCATTTAATTCATGGCCACAATTCTAATTGCCGACGACGAACCTCATATCTTGACGCTGACTCGCGCCATTTTTGAGTCGGTGGATATGACGGTTGTGACGGCCAACAATGGTGAAGAAGCGATCGAAAAAGTTGAAACGTTAAAACCCGATATTGTCATCACCGATTTAATCATGCCTAAAAAGAACGGTTTCGACGTGTGCCGGCATATCCGCAATTCGCCGGACCTTTCGGAGATTCCGATTATTATTCTTTCGGCATTGGGAGATGAATATAACAAAATCACGGGGTTTGAAGGCGGCGCTGACGACTATGTCACCAAGCCCTTTAGCGTCGAGGAGCTTAAGGCCAGAGTACGGGTGCTTTTACATCGATCGCAACCGTCCGCCCCCAAAGGAGAGTTGTCTGTCGAAACCGTGGCAACGGGTTTAGGCGGGTTGGACGAGGTCCTTAAGGGGGGATTGCCCAAAGGCTCCAATATCCTGGTTATAGGAAAGACCGGGCAGGGGAAATCATCGTTTGCACGCCGATTTGTCGCCGAAGGACTGAAAAATTCCGAAAAAGGCCTCTTCGTCGCCATCGACGACGATCCGAAACGCGTACGCGAGCAAATCGAACTTCCCCTTAATCAGCCTATTTCTTATTACGAAAAGCTGGCCACTTTCCGCATTGTTGATGCCTATTCTTGGTCTTCCTTCCAGGCCATCGAAAATGAAGCCTTTGCCGTTCAGGGAATGTTGGAACTGAACCAGCTGGCAGGGGTTATCTCCGATGCAGGTTTTGACCTGGGCCAAACCGTTCAACAAAAAATGGGCGGACGACGAGTATTGGATTCCATTTCAAGCCTACTCGTTAATTTTGACTTGGCGTCTGCTCAACGGTTCTTAAGCCAAATTGCGCGGACGGCGTTGGCTTTCGGCGGAATTACAACCCTTTTTATTTTGGAAGAAGGGTCTATATCAGATCAAGTACTGAATAATACCAAATATATTATGGATGGCATTTTGGAATTTGCGGATGTGGACGGAAAGCAGTCCGTACGGGTTGTTTCGATGAAATGGGCGAATTATTCGAAGCAGTGGATCCCTATTCAATAGGCAACAAATGGATCGTTTGACGGCGGCGAGAGCCCACTGAAATCATCGAGACTTTCACACCTGCAAAGTCTTCGACATAGCGCACATAATCTTTTGCATTTTGCGGCAGCTTTTTGTCAGTAGTTTGACACCCCCTAATCAAGAATAGCTTCAAAAAGGCGCAAAAAGGCAG
>CAYGHZ010000014.1:7992-20984 GCA_964349635.1 uncultured Candidatus Marinamargulisbacteria bacterium | reverse complement strand
TTGCGATGGCGAATACGCGTAATGGAAATTCACACTCCCCAATTCCAATCCCACGCCCACCCCATAACTCCATCGCGTTTTGTCTAAGATCGCGTCTTCTTTTACCCCGCCTGAAAAATACACTGCTTTCGAAAATGCGCTCGGCGCATACGCAATCCCAGCCGATTTCAGCCAAAACGATCCTGTCTTTTTGATTTGGCCCATGAACTCCACATCCGACCATCGGGTCTTGGCTCCCGCGATCAGTTGCAACGGCAGTTCTTCCGTTCGTACTTCGCCCGTGTTCGGATCCGTATATTTTTCGTTCTGAAACCATAGGATATTTTTTGCGGTTATCGACAGTTCTACCGGCTTTCCTGTCCATAGGATTCCGGCGTCCGCATTTAGGCCTTTGCCCAATACGTTATATAGCTGCGTGTAGCTGTATGACGCGTTGATTCCTACGTGCAAAGTGTCACTTGCGCTGATTGCATAGCCTAGTTTTGTGATCGAATGGAGATAGGAAAACGTGTCTGCGACATAATATTCTTGTAAGTTGGTTTGTTGCGTGTACGGAATGTCCGTTACTTTGGTTTGCATTTGACCAATGGCGAAGACGCCTATCGGTGTGCGAGTCGCGATTGATACATTTAATAGTTTGACTTCGTCTGCGAAAAACGACGTGTAAAACGATGCCGCTGACCAGCGACCAATGCCGTAGAGCGACGCCGGGTTTTCAAACACTCCCGTCGACGAGCGATCCCAGCCTTCCGCGTTGCCCATCCCGATCATTCGGGCACTGTTGCCTACCACGTCTGAGGCGTTGAAATACGTCGCGGCTTGCAATGACGAGGACGCAATCAAGACTATAATTAAAAATCTTCCGATCATGGAATGACCACCATTTTGCCTTTTCCCAACACCTTGTTTTGGAAGATTAGAAAATAGAAATACAGCCCCGCGGGAATCGACACCCCGTTAAACGTCGAGGCCGTGATCGGTACGCGATTGTATCTCTTCGCTCCGCCTTCCTGCATGGCCGGTAGATCTAACGTCACCAGTTCTTGGCCCACCAGATTGTAGATGCGCAGTTGCATGTCCATATCCGCCGTTAGTTGGTAACCGATTGTTGTCCCTTCTGACAACCGGAACGGATTTGGGAAATTGAGCGGGGCGCCTTGGATTCCCGGTTTATCAGCTTCGGCGGCGCGATATATCGCTACGGATAAGGGACTGTTGGCCGTGGGAACCGGGGCCGCCATGTCGGAGAAAAGGAATTCTTTCACCATTAGCCCGGGAACGCCGCTTTGGATACGGTAGCCGCTAAGGCTTCGCGACAACCCGCCCGTGCCGGAGGATGTAAATACAAATGATCGAATCGACGTTGCGGCGTGCAGTGACGTCGTTAGGAAAATAAAAAATATCGGAAGTAGTGAGCGAAATAACAAATGGAGTCCCCCATTGCGGTGATTTCAATGGGTGTAGTTTAATGACATAAGTCATTTAAAGTCAAGAGAGGATGCCTTTCCTACGAAATCATCTTGAAAATTAGGCTGGCGGAGAGGGGGGGATTCGAACCCCCGCTGGCCTTACGACCACTAACGGTTTAGCAAACCGTCCCCTTCAGCCACTTGGGTACCTCTCCGCATCGGAAAAAACGAGTAAATCATAACACACGACCTAGGCTTTACAATCTTGTCTTTTTTGGGGTACATTGCTCCCGCTTCTCTTACCCAAAATTTGGAGGAAATTTGATGAAAAACACAATGATGCGCGGGCTTTTTTTGCTCCTATGCGTCAGTCTTTTTGCAGCCTCATGTCAGCGAAAGACGGATAATGAAATAGTCATCGGAGAATATTCCTCTTTAACCGGTACGACCGCGACGTTTGGACAATCCACCCATAACGGCATCATGTTGGCGTTGGACGAAATCAATCAGGCGGGCGGCTTATTAGGCAAGCGCGTGCGAATCATTACAGAAGATACGCAGTCCCGACCGGAAGAAGCCGCGGCCGTAGTGACCAAACTTATTAATCGTGACAAGGTAAAGGCGGTGTTGGGGGAAGTGGCATCGTCCCGCAGTTTGGCGGCGGCTCCTATTTGCCAGTCGAATCAGATCCCGATGGTCAGTCCGTCATCGACCAATCCGGAAGTCACTAAAAAGGGCGACTATATCTTCCGCGTTTGTTTTATTGATCCCTTCCAAGGCGCCGTGTTAGCAAAATTTGCGATGAATTCAATCAAGGTCAAGCGCGTGGCGATATTAAAGGATGTGAAAAACGACTATAGCGTAGGATTAGCCGAGTTTTTTTCGAAAATTTACAAAGACCTGGGCGGTGAAATCGTCGGTGAACAAGCATATAGCGAAGGCGATACGGATTTTAAAGCGCAATTGACAGCGTTAAAAGAACTCCGCGCCGAAGCCATTTTGGTGCCTGGCTATTACACAGAAGCCGCGCTGATCGTGAAACAAGCTCGAGAGTTGGGTATCAAGGCGGCGTTTATTGGCGGCGATGGGTGGGACTCGCAAAAGCTGATTGAAATTGGCGGCGACTCTATGAACAACTGCTATTACAGCAATCACTATACGGCCGATGATACTAGCCCCGCAGTTCAGAATTTTGTGGCGAAATATAAAGCGCGATTCAATCAAACACCGGATGCCTTGGCCGCGCTGGGTTATGACGCCGCCAACATTGTCTTTGATGCGATCAAGCGGGCCGGGAACACCGAAGGACCTAAAATTCGAGATGCACTGGCGTCGACCAAAGGGTTTTTGGGCGTCACCGGTCAAATTTCTATCGATTCGGAACGCAATGCCAATAAGTCTGCGGTAATCATTGAAATCAAAGACAACAAAATTGCGTACCGGGAAACTGTAAATCCCTAGGTGTTACAGCAACTCATCAACGGTCTCTCACTCGGCAGCATCTATGCGCTCATTGCGTTGGGCTATACCCTTGTCTACGGGATATTGAGATTCATCAATTTTGCGCATGGCGACGTGTTTATGATAGGCGCGTTTATGGGGTATTACTTGGCCAAGCCGCTTTTTCTCCTTTTTGGGCCCTCAAGCGTCGTCGCCTCTGTGCTGATTATTTTGTTGTCCATGATCATTTGCGCGTTTTTGGGAGTAGTGATCGAGCGGTTTGCCTATCGTCCGATTCGCAGTCGCGCCAAATTAACGATGTTAATAACGGCCATCGGGGTCTCGCTATTTTTAGAATTTGGCGGTCAATTGCTTTTTGGCCCCGATCCCAAATTATTTCCGTCGCTGGTTCCTAATTTTCCGGTGATTCATACACAATCAGTGGTGTTGTCGAGCGTTCCGATCATTGTAGTGTCGGTGTCCTTGTTGCTAATGCTGCTACTGCGCTTTTTGGTATTGAAAACCAGGATCGGTATCGCAATGCGCGCCGTGGCCCAAAATCCGCAAGCCGCCAGCCTAATGGGAATCAATTTGGATCGCATTATTTCGTTTACGTTCGCGGTGGGATCGGCATTGGCCGCCGCTGCCGGGATTTTGTACGCCACGCTATACCCCAGCATTAATCCCCTTATGGGAATTTTCCCCGGTCTCAAGGCGTTTATCGCCGCAGTATTGGGCGGAATCGGTAATATTCCAGCGGCAGTTCTTGGCGGCTTTATGTTGGGACTAATAGAAACGTTTGTGACAGGCTACGTTTCTGCAACCTATCGTGATGCCATTGCGTTTGGGATCTTAATTTTTATTTTGCTATTCCGACCGGCGGGGTTGCTGGGAAGCGTCAAAGCCGAAAAAGTCTGATGAAGCTAATGTTTTCTAAACGCATTCTTGTAGGTGTTTTGGTGACTTGCGCGGCGCTGTCATTTTTTCAAGACTCGGTGAATCCGTATTATTTTCAAATCATTATTTATATCGGCATTAATATTTTATTGGCCACCAGTCTCAATCTCATTTGTGGCTACACCGGGCAATTTTCGCTGGGGCATGCCGGGTTTATGTCGTTGGGTGCCTACACGGCGGCTTTCCTGACTAGCAGCACCCCCCATTTTGCCTTAGGGTTATTGGGAGCAGGGATCGTCGCCGCCATCGCCGGATTTCTAGTAGGGGTTCCCAGTCTGCGTCTGCGCGGTGATTATTTGGCCATCACAACACTTGGGTTTGGCGAAATTATTCGAGTCGTCATCCAAAATCTGGATTTTTTAGGAGGGGCCAGAGGATTCACAGGTATCGCTAAAATGACCAATTTCTTCTGGGTGTTTGGCGTCGCAGCTATCGCCGTCTACGTGTTTTCGAACCTGATTTATTCTACCTACGGCCGGGGATTTTTGGCCGTTCGCGACGATGAAGTCGCGGCCCAAGCGATGGGGATTGATACGACACGATATAAAGTGATCGCTTTCGTCACCGGCGCTTTTTTTGCCGGGATCGCAGGGGCATTGTACGGGCATTTCGTCACCTATATTACGCCGTCGCAATTCGGATTTATTAAATCGATCGAGATCGTCGTGATCGTTATTATCGGGGGGTTAGGGAATATGCGGGGCGTTATTCTGGCATCAATTCTGTTAACGATTCTACCCGAAGCGCTGCGGCCTATCGCGGAATATCGCATGGTGATTTACTCGCTGCTTCTCATCGTTATTATGATTTCAAGACCGCAAGGTCTATTCGGAAACGGAAAGAAGACCTGATATGCCACTGATGCGCCTGGAAAAATGCTCGGTTAAATTTGGTGGGCTGACGGCCTTGTCTGAAGTCTCGTTTCAATTGGCGCACGATGAAATCTTGGGGATAATCGGCCCCAATGGCGCCGGCAAAACAACATTATTTAATACGGTAACCGGCGTCTATCCGCCAACCTCTGGTAATGTGATCTTTGACGATCGGGTGATTAGCGGGCTTGAACCCTACGAAATCGCCCGGCGCGGGATCGCCCGAACATTCCAAAATATTCGGTTGTTTTCAAGCCTATCCGTGGTCGACAACATCCGCGTGGCGCTGATCCACAGCTTGCGATCCGGATTTTTTGGGTCGACTCTGCGGTTTAAATCCTTTCAAAACGAAGAAAAAGAAACGGCACGCTACATATCGGATCTATTAGACATGTTTGGCCTGTCGAAATACAAAGACCAGCCGGCCATCTCACTTCCGTACGGCGATCAACGCCGTGTTGAGATTGCCCGAGCGCTTGCTTCCCACCCCAAATTGCTGCTGCTCGACGAACCCGCCGCAGGAATGAATTCCACCGAAAAAGCGGAACTAATGAAATTGATCCACACCATTAAAGAACAATTCAAGCTCTCCGTAATATTAATTGAACATGATATGAAGGTGGTTATGGGCGTATGTAAACGCATAGTTGTATTCGACTACGGCGTTCAAATTGCCGAAGGGACACCGGAAGAAATTCAGGCTTCTCCGGCGGTCATCGAAGCCTATTTGGGAGAAGCCGTATAATGCTGAAAGTCGAAAATCTCGTCGTTAAATACGGCGCCATTATCGCGGTTCAGAGCATTTCCTTTGAAGCAAAGAAGGGACAAATCGTCGCGCTTTTGGGCGCAAACGGTTCCGGAAAATCGACAGCCCTGCGCACAATTTCCGGCCTGCGAAAAGTGGCCCAGGGGCACATTCGTTTTGACGATCAGGAAATCGCTAACCTGCGCCCGCACGAAATCGTGGCGCGCGGAGTCTCGCAAGTCCCCGAAGGCCGAATGATCTTCACTGATCTTACGGTGCGGGAAAACCTGGAAATGGGAGCGTATTTACGCCGCGATAAACCCGAAATCAAAAAAGATTTGGAGCATATTTTTACGATTTTCCCCAGGCTAGCCGAACGCATCAATCAAGTAGGCGGAACGCTTTCCGGCGGCGAACAACAAATGCTGGCGATCAGCCGCGCGCTCATGGCTCGCCCTAAGCTGCTTCTATTAGATGAGCCGTCGTTGGGTCTGGCTCCAAAGTTGGTTCAATCCATATTTCAAAATATCGTGGAGATCAATCAACAGTTAGGTCTGACAATCCTATTGGTAGAACAAAATGCGCATATGGCCCTAAAAATCGCGAACTATGCCTACGTCCTTGAAACCGGCCACATCATTCTGGAAGGCCCGGCCACGGAACTAGCCGCCAACGCCGACGTCAAGAAAGCGTATCTGGGACTCGCGTAAGCCGGGCTTACCAAGGTCGGCCTACCACCCGGTAACCGCCTTCGGCCCTGACATAGTAAATATCGTCGTAGTAATAATAACGGTGGCCGTTAACCACGACTAATTCAAAGCCCACGGGCAACCCCACCACGAAGGCGCCAATAGGTGCGGCGACCAGTATATAACCGACAGGCCCCGGCCGATAAAAGTACCCGCCGTGGTACCAGTACCGATCCCGGTTTACGATGACCACATGCGCGCTGCTAGGCATTACATCGATCCTAGCTTTGACATGTCCTCGAGCGTAACCGTGCCCGTGGCCGTGACCATGGCCTCTGCCGTGCCCAGCTTCAATAGGCAACGGAAAAACAAGCGTCGCAAGCAGAAATAGAATAGTAGCGCTTTTAAGCCAATTCATAGCTGCGCCTCCTTTTTAGGGTTAGACAATTGGGGTGGGGGTGGGGTTCCAATGCATTCTTCGCAAGAAAAAATGAAATATAGTAAAATTAAGTTTTCTACAGAAAAGGGAAGGTTAATTGTGCAAGTTCCTCTTGCACGAATTTACCGAGCAAATATCTAATCAAGGGGATTTTAAGGTTTGCCAAAAATCAATGTTCTGGATCGGGAAATTGCGCTTTATTCCGTTAAGGAAGACGATTATATTTCCTTAACAGACATAGCCCGCTACAAGAATCTTGATCGTACAGATGATTTGATTCGAAATTGGCTTCGCAATCGCAATACTTTAGAGTTTATTGGGATTTGGGAGCAATTAAATAATCCCGATTTTAAACCCGTCGAATTCGACGGGTTTAAAATGCAAGCGGGGCTCAATAGCTTTGCGCTAACACCTAAGCAGTGGATTGATGCTACTTGTGCGATTGGCTTAATTTCTAAATCAGGTCGCTATGGCGGTACTTACGCACATAGAGATATTGCCTTCGAATTTGCGGCATGGATTTCTGTCGAATTCAAGCTCTACCTCATTAAAGAATTTCAGCGCCTAAAAGATGAAGAAAAGAAACAACTCGGCTGGGACATTCGCCGTAATCTCGCGAAAATCAATTACCGCATTCACACCGACGCCATCAAAACGCATTTAATTCCCGCCGAACTCAGCCAAAAACAAACGTCAATCATTTACGCCTCTGAAGCCGATATACTCAACCTTGCGCTTTTCGGAATGACCGCCGCCCAATGGCGAGATAATAATCCCGATAAAGAGGGTAATATCCGAGACTACGCTGAAGTTAGTCAGTTGGTCTGCCTCTCCAACTTAGAAAATCTGAATGCGCTTTTTATATCCGAGGGATTATCGCAACAAATTCGGCTTGAACGACTGAATAAAATTGCGATTCAGCAGATGACGATTTTGACGGGGGTGCCGAAACTGCAAATCAAGCAAAAAAATATTGGAGAGGTATACTTTTAACAATAACAATCAATGACGATGGAGGGCTAAAATGTTTGCAATCCCAAAGAAGGTGAGTCATCGGATAGACCGAGCTATTCCCAAATTTCAAAAAATTCTCAAAATAGCAAAAAATCGTGATGTAAATGAGTCCGATACAGTTTCAATTGTAAACGATATGGTTTCCGAGATTTTTGGCTATGATAAATATCTTGAAGTCACGAGTGAATTGGCTATTCGGGGAACTTATTGCGATCTAGCTATTAAAGTAAATGACAAGATCCAATGGCTTATTGAATGCAAAGCTATCAATCTTGACCTTAAGAACAATCACCTCAAACAGGCAATAGACTACGGAGCGAATAAGGGCATACCTTGGGTTGTTTTAACGAATGGAAACCAATGGCAGATTTATAGAATCCGCTTTGACCAACCCATTGGATATGATCTGGTTTGTTCAATTAATTTTGAGCAACTAGATGGAAATTTGGGTCGGGACCTAGATATTCTTTTTGTTCTCTGTAAAGAAGGGATAGAAAAGAAAGCGCGAGAGGACTATTTTGATAAGTCACAGAATATTAACCGTTTTATGGTTGGGAATCTTCTCCTAAATGAGCCAATTGTCAGTGCTCTTAAGAAAGAGCTTCGCAATATTTCCGGGAATCTAAAAGTGTCGTCGGACGAGATTGCGGAAATTCTTAGGCTTGAAGTTATTAAGCGGGAAATTTTAGATGGCGAAGAGGCTGAACCCGCACAAAGTAAGCTGAGCAAGTTTTATAGAAAGAAGGAACGTTCTATAAAGAAAAAAATAACAGAAAAAATTGAAAGTACTGCAGCTAAAAACATTGAGAGTTCAGTCGTTTTAAGTGCAAGCTAGATTCTTATGAAATTCCTCAAAACACGGCCAATAGGCTCGTTATTTTCCTGTTTTGAAGTCCTTTTAGCTACTGCTCTTATTGGACGGGCTTCTGGTGGACCTCTAATTTTTAAATGGCATGGGTTTTTTCTTTTTTTTATGTTTGTTAAAAATTGGCAATCTTATTCCGGAACAGGAATAGAGCTTAGGCAATCAAATTAAGATGAGCAACAAAAAATTTTCTTCTCAAAACAGTCAAATTTTACTCTATCAAACTCAAGATGGTACAACCCGGCTAGAGGTTCGGCTAGAAAATGAAACCGTTTGGCTAACGCAGCAGATGATGGCTGAACTTTTTCAGACAACCAAACAGAATATTGGCCAGCATCTAAAGAATATTTTTGAGGAAGGCGAATTAATTGAAAATTCAGTTGTAAAGAATCTCTTTACAACTGCCGTTGACGGGAAACGTTACAATACGAATTTCTATAGTTTAGATGCCATTATTTCGGTCGGTTACCGGATCAAAAGTCAAATTGCTACTCGTTTTCGGATTTGGGCTACCCAACGCCTAAACGAGTATATCGTGAAAGGCTTTGTGATGGATGATGAGAGGCTTAAAAACCCTCCGGTGGCTGATTCAGGTGTTCCCGACTACTTTGATGAAATGCTAGCTCGCATTCGCGATATTCGCGCCAGCGAACGCAGAGTATATTTGCGGGTAAAAGAGATTTTTTCAATGGCTGGAGACTACGATCCATCCTGGGCGGAGACAACAAAGTTTTTCAGTGTGATTCAAAATAAACTTCATTTTTCCGCTACCGGACTAACGGCAGCTGAACTTATTCAATCTCGCTCGAATCATCAATTGCCTAATATGGGATTGACCAGTTGGAAAGGCGAAGAGCTCCGAAAAACAGATGTAACTATTGCTAAAAACTACCTTACAGAAAATGAAATTGATGAGCTAAATCGCATCGCTGTAATGTGGCTGGATTTCGCTGAAGATCAGGCAAGGCGTCGCAAGCAGATATTTATGAAAGATTGGGAAGAAAAATTGAATGAATTTCTGCGTTTTAACGACCGTCGAGTACTGACAAATGCTGGCAGAATAAGCAAGCGGGCGGCTGAAGACCATGCCAGCCGGGAATTCGATCATTTTGCAGACCGTAGGCGTAAGTATAGGGAAGAAATTGGAGCTATCGATACAGTAAGGCAGTTGGAAAGTGCAGCTAAATTTCTTTCGGAAAAGAAAAAGGTAAAGAAGAGAAAATTGGACACTTAAATTTTCTCCCTTTTTTCTCCCCAAAACGAGTAAAACCAAAATCAACATAGTAAAATCAACATAAACAAACTAAAATCTCCCCCAAAGTCAGTCACCCCCAAAGAGTCTATTCCATGCCGACGTAGCTCAGCTGGTAGAGCAACGCATTCGTAATGAGCAGGTCGCGGGTTCGAGTCCCATCGTCGGCTTACCGTTTTTGAAGCTAAAATTGCGAAGTTGAGGGGTTTTGAGAAAAATCTTTCTAACGTTTTTCTAACGTGTTTTGGGAAAATAAGGAAGCTTTTCTTAAGAATTGTCGGTAGATTTTAGAGAATTGGGGGCTTCGATTTTTAGGTGAGTCGGGAAGTGTAGTAATTGTACGGCATTTTGAAGATGCTCCGGCGAAAGATGTGCATAGATCATCGTAGTTCGGATATCTGCGTGGCCTAGTAAATCTCTTACGGTTCCAAGACCAATGCCAACCATGACCAAGTGCGAGGCGTATGTGTGTCTCATCGTATGAATGCTTGCGTCCGTAATATTGGTTCTCTCAAGCAACCTCTCAAACGCTTTTTTAAAACTCAATATTTTAGTGCCATCCTGCTTACAAAAGAGGTAGTTTCGTTGGGCCAAGGTTCTTGGATGAATGCTCATATCGTTGAAATCAATCCAGTTGGCAATATAGTCCTGAATCACTTGGCGCAATTGCGGTGGCATTGGGACGCTTCGATCCTTCAGAGATTTTGTTCGGAATCCTTTTCGATTAACAATGTGAATCAGATTTTTATTGAGGTCGATGTCGGAGATACGGGTGTTCAATATTTCGCTCATCCTCATTCCCGTATTGATGCCCCACAACAAAAATCGTTGGACGTAGGGGTTAGAATATTCGAACAATAGGGAGGTTTCTTCTAAGGAAAAAAATCTTACCCTGCCTTTTGGTTCGGGAAGTAATTTTACGTCGTCAATTTTTGTCTTATCTAAAAATCCCCATTTCACGGCCTTAATGAAACACTGTTTGATGTATTTGATGTCTCTATTTACGGTCGCATTCGCGACAGCATCTTTTTGGTAACTGGATTGAAAGCAATGGCTTTTTCTCCAAGCCTTGTAGCGTTCAATAAGGCGCTCATCAATATCTTGGAGGCTTGCTTTCCCGGAAAATTCTAAGAATCTGCCCATTGAGCGAGCAGTATGGACATACTCCCCAGCAGGCTTTGAGCTTTTGCTCCACGGTAAATAATGATCCTCTACGAATTCTTTTAAAGTGGAATCTTTTATGGTGTCAAATTGTGATCGGCTTTTCTTCTGTTCGGACTCAAATTCACGGAGCGCATCCTCTGCTCTGGTTTTAGAAGACCCTATTTTTTGCCACTTATGGCATTGTTTTTTCCTGCCGGTTTTTTTATCAATTTCAGTATGGTAGTAAACGACATAGTAAATGTCTTTTTTAAGCGTTTTAGAATATTTTGAAATTAAAGTGGCCATCGTCTATTAATTACCTGTCATCAATAATATATAATCAATGATATATCATTGATTATTGTTAATCAATAATTCGGCTAGACTGGACACTGTTGTGGATATTAAGACGTTTGTAAAAAATTTAGACCGTCTTCGGAAAGAACAAGGGCTATCTGTGGATGCCTTGTCCAAAAAAGCCAACCTTTCTGCTGCAACATTGCAATCAATACGCCAAATGCAGGTAGATGATGTAAGGTTTTTCTCCACCGTAGTTCCTCTTGCAAAGGCGCTTGGGTGCTCTACCGACGACTTCCTTAAATAATTCATCCTGCTTTGAAGCTATATTTCTGTGGCCGCTCTCTTTTAGATAGCAACCAATCGTCGATATCTTCTTTAAGGAAGCGGTACTCCCTCCCGACCTTCACCTTCGGGATCTTGTTTTGATAAAGCAGGTACTTCACCGAAGGGAGTTCCACCTTCAGGTACTCGGCTAATTCTTCTTTTGTAAAAATAATCATTGTCGAATCAGGCTAGGGCAAGAGTGCCGGAGAGTCATATTCACGAAAGCGGAAACTACGGGCGCAAATAAGGCTAAAAATCCCCCAACTGCATCACCTTCTTTTCCATAAATTCTTGAAACACTTCCGTTTCATGAAAGCTGGGCTTGGGCTTTTCAAGATTAATCTTGTCTTCAATCGTTTTATTTAAGGTTCGTGTGTCTTCCAAAATCCCATCGAGGCCATTGTCTTCAAAAAGTTGGTGAATAAGTGGCCGATTTATCTTTGGCATATGCGGTGTCTTCCAGTCCTCCACGTTCTTGTTGATAAAAAAATTTGGACGGCGGGCGCGACACTCGGCGTCCTTGTGAAATAGCGGACACGTCCGGCAGATTTTGTGCAGGACATAGTTGTGATTCGTCTCATCCAACTCCAAAAGGATTCGTTTTTTGATTAATTCCTTTTTCACTTTTTCCTGAACGCCGGCGTTACTCACGCCCGCCGCCCGTAGCGCAAGGGGTTGTGGAAAACGGACACAGTGGGTCCCGTTGGTCAGAATATCCATCAGCATCAGCACTTTGAATTCTTCTAAGGACAGGTTGGGGAATTTCAGCAAAAACATTCGCCACCAGATGTCCTGTGTTTTCTTTTTTGCTTCACGCAACGTCATCGGAGACCTTCATTCGTTTTTTTGAATTATTTTATGTAGCGCCCTCGGTTTACGGTAATTGAAAAAACCGGAAGTCATTTAATGACACGCCACTCAGTAACAAACCACTCAGTGGCAAGGCGCAGATATGGGTAATCAGGCAAAAATAGACCGAGCGATTCAATTTGGGTTGGAGTACAAACAACATTGCGAGGAACGCCTGGCAGATCTGCGAGCGCGCCAGGCCGCTGGTGAGTCCGTTCGGCAAGAACTGGTTGAGCAATACGAAGAATATGCGTTGATGTCCGTCGACGATATCAAGATCAAGTTTGTCCAGATGTCCGGATTGGCTAACTCCGATGATATTTCGAAGAACGAATTTACAGAAAGCTCGATTCAGACTGGCGTAGCGCCGGCCAGCCGGGAGGCGTTGGATCGGATTTTTGCCCGTCGAGAAACAGCCTACATCGGCTACTACCGTATCGACAAAGCGAATCCGGGCATGTCGTTTATCTTAAGCCAAATTATCCAAGACGAGATGTTGGTCACTCGCCTTCGGCAGGATCTTTTCCTGATTGATGCCCAAGTCAGTAGCACGTCAAACGCCGGAGATGCCGACGATCAAAAGAAGAAAATCATCGACTCCATTGCAAAGTTAACCCGCAGCATTTTTGATCTCACAAAATATTTGGACGTGGAAAAACAGGCTCTGGAACAGCGGGAACGGGAAGTATCTGAG
>CAYGHZ010000014.1:0-7982 GCA_964349635.1 uncultured Candidatus Marinamargulisbacteria bacterium | reverse complement strand
GAAGAAAAACAGGAATTTGGTCTTCGGTTTTCAGATTTTATGGAAAAAACGAAGAATCATCCCGGCAAGGTAAAAGCAAAGGAACTTCAACAACGCAAAGCCCCTGAATACGTGCAGGAGAATATCGAAGTGGAGCAGGCCGGTGAGTCTTGACTCTAAAAGTCCTGAGTTAACGAATCCAGATATTGTAGTTAAAGAATTCCACCAACACGTCATCCCTCAGGACATACGGATTGCCTTCATTAAGGACCCGGTACTTGCTACCGAGTGCTTATTTGGCTTCCAATTGGCCTATTTTCAAATTACCCGACTCCAAGAAGCCTGGTTTAAGACCTCCTTTATGGATTGCAGCGGCTACGGCACCGGCAAAACGTTCATTATTGCCTTGTTAATGGCGTTAAGGGCTATTTTGTTGCCTAATCGTGTGCAGATGATTGTCAGCCACACCTACGGTGGCGTAAAGCTCATTTTTGATACCTATTTGGAGCCGTGGTTTTTCGAGATACCCGAATATGCCCGCCATTTTCCTGAAAACACCAAGCATCCGATCTCCAAGACGTCAGAGCTGTATACCTGCAAATTTGCGAACGGCAACGATATCCGGGGTGTTCCACCCGGTTTTTTAAGCGGTGCCAACCGAATGCGATCCGAACGCTGTAACGACCTGTATTTGGACGAGTGGGCGCACTATGCGTCTCAACAGGAGATCGACACCGTCATTAAGTCCCGCGCAACTCGAATCAATCCTTTCCATAAAATCCAGCCCCGAAATACCGAGGAAGCCAGCATTAAGAACGCGCTTTCGAATCATAAAACGTTCTTCTCGTCCCCCAACTACAAATTTCACGACTCGTACAAACGCGCCAAATATTTTATCTACAAAGCACATGTCGAAAAGCATCCTAACTACGGCTATGAGTCCTATTCGTATTTGGATCTTGTTGCGGATGGCAGGGAAGATCTCACCGACTTGGAAGCCATTGAAGAGTCCAAGGCGATGCTGCCCAAAGACTTGTTTGAAAGGGACTACCTTGGAAAATGGGTGGCCGGATCCAAGGGGTATTACAACTATGATCTGATCCAAAAAGTACGGTCCAATGCTGCCGTTCCGCTTCTAAAGGGTGCTGAAGGGGATATTTTTATAAAAGGCGTCGATGTGGCACGATCCATCAAAGGCCGCGGGGATGATTTTGCTGTTTCCGTCATCAAATTTAATCACAGAGAAAGCTTTGCACATGAGTTTGTGCATCAAGTCATTAAAAACAATCTGGACGCCGATGAAATGGCCTACGAGATCCACCTCACCGACGAACGCTTTCCCGGCCCGCTACTTTTGATGGATCCGGGTGGAGGTGGCCAGTTTGTAGAGGCTTCGTTAAAGAAGAGAAGCTTGGAACTTTACGGCGAACTCAAAGAAATTGTGCCCATTTACGATATCGATAGCGCCGAGGGCGGCGGAAAAAACATTCTCCACTGGTTTAGCCGCGGCAATCGCGTTATTCGTGAAGTGTTGGGCGCCATGTCTGGTGATGATGTCTTGGTGAATAACGCACATACCACACTCAAGAATTTTCTCGAAAAAGCATCGGTTTTGGTACCCTACAGCGAAGAGTTGAGCGTTTATTTTACTCGGATGCTGGATAACGACATTCGAAAACGAAATTTCGAAATGTCCAAACTCAATGAGTTGGAGCAAGTGTATTACAACATAGAACTGACCATGCGCCAGCTTCAAGGGGTTCAACTAAAAACGGACCGGGCAACCGGAAAGCCGGTACTGACAAGCCGCGGACAGTTCGTGTTTACCAGCCCCCGAAAGAAAGACGCCGCCTACTCGTTCTTGTACGCCATATTCGGCGTTTTTCTTTATCAGGAAATGATGCGCGAAGAAAAAAAGGAGACCGACGACGCTTTAGGCCTAATTTTACGTGAGGATTTAGAGATTGGAAGCGAACGGGACGATCATGAAGAATACGAAGGAGCAACCGAATATGAAGGAATCGTTGTCTAAACCGCGTAGCGGGAAATCACGCAGAGAGTCCGCCTCTGTTAAATCAAAAAAAGACTCCCACCAAAAGATGCAGGAGTCTGACGGAGGTGAAATCGGAGGCTTATACGGTGGGGGTATGTATGGAGGGTTGTTCGGTCTGAAGCAATCACTGCTTGAGCTGCGCAATCGCGCCATTCCACCCAATCGATACCGACAGTTTTTGAAAGCGCAAAATCTTCGAGAGCGGGACGATTTAATCAGCGCCATTATTGACACCCAAATCGAGTTTGGGGATCAGGGTTTTCAGCTTTACATCAAAAATAATCAGGCGCGAAAACACTATGAGCCGATCATCGATGAGCATAACCTCAATGGACTCAACACTCAGATGTGGGAGAGCTTGTGTACGACATCGAATATTATTTTGCATTGGAAGATGCGCAACGGACGCGAATTGGAATATGTACGGGTCTTGAATCCGTTTGATGTGGAAGTCGTGCCGTTTGTGAGTCGGGATCCTCTGGTGTTTGTCAAAGTGCCGGAGATTATTGAGAAACTGGCCCGAGGGACCCGATTAAGTGATCTTGAAAAGAAATTGTTAGGCGGTATCCCACAAAAGTTCTTAGATGCAGCCAAACTGGGAGTCCGATCGTCGGTACTGATGAGTCGGCAGGACAAAATGGTGCTGCTTTCCAATAAGGACGGCGAATATTGGCTCATTACCAATGTGAAAGGATTCAATGACCAACTTTGTGCGCCGACGATGTCCTCCATTTTTGCATCGTTGGAAAACCGCAACATGCTCATCGACGGGGATTTTTCCGTCGCCTATCTCATCAAAAATTTCATTATGCACGTCAAAACGGGTGAAAGCATTACCACCGGCCCGCGCGCCGGCTCGCAGAAAAACTATGCCGAGCGGAAGCACCTTGAGGCTCTTAAAAAGCAGTTCCGAAAAACAGGCCAGGCGATGGAGCTATATACCGGGCATCTGGTTAATATTGAATACGTGTTTCCGGATCCAAAGATGTTTGATGCCACAAAGTACACTGCGCCGGAGCAACGGATCTTACGGTGGGGCGGCGTCGGTGAAATTCTCCTTTTGGGAACCGGCGCCAATTTTGCGGCCGGGTTTATCAATTTTAAGCGTCTTATCGGTAAAGTGAAAAAATATCGGACGTTAATTGACCGAGTGTGGGAGACGTTTTTTTCGCATTCCACTATTCGGGGCGACATTACTAAGGCCAATATTCCCGTTGCGATCTATGACGATTCGCTGCTCAAAGAGTACAGCGTATTTGTGAAAGAAATGCAGTCACTCATAGACCGGGGTGCGTTGAGCAAACAAACTGCACTTCTGAAAGCGGGCTTTAATCCGGATATTGAGGAAAAAAATAAGATTGAGGAACTGGCAAAGGGAGAAATTTACCTCCCTGCGCTCACGTCCATGATGCCGATCAAGCAAGCGGCCGACAAAATCAGTCAGAAGAATGATCCTGGTCGGCAACGGAACGAGGTTCCTAAGTCGGGTGGCACTGCGTTGAATGCGCCGGAAAATCCCCGGCCGTCTACGTCGTCGCTAGCTAATGTTAGAAAAAAAATTATCAGGAAGTAAACAGCTTACCTGCCCGATCTTACTTCGTTAACGGACGTGAGAGCCAAGAAAGCTGTCCGTCATTTTCTATTCTCGTGAAAAAACGGAACTCCTTTTGAAACTTTTTAAAAGGAAATATCCAAGTTTGATATTCAACCAGAATGGATATTCTTGCGCCTCCAAATTTTGCCGGTGGCTTTATGGGATAGGCATCTTCCAATAGAATCGTAAGTTTTTCATCTCTATCTAATTTTTTTGTAAACCAAGCCAGCGGGATTAGCCGATTTGGAATCGGACCGTTCAATCGATCTTCAAGGTTTTTTGGTTCCCCCGTCCATATTTCTTCGATGCAGAGCATAGGTTGAACATTTCGTAGTGAATACAGGTTGTTATTCGAGACAACAAAGCGAATTCCCGATGGCTTTGCAGGGTCAATGTTTCCGACTGGATCAACTATGATTCCAGGAAAAAACGTGACTACCCCAAATAGAGTTGCCATTGTTGCGGCTACTGCGATTGCAGCCCGACCAAATTTAGATAGGTGTGACACATAGGTTAATATTCGCATCCAACTAGTAAGATTACATATTTAGAGGAAAATCGAAATAGGACTATTTTTTTTATTTCAAGCTTCTTCGAAGCTTTTTAGCCAAGACATACGCCTCCAAAATAAGTTCTCGAATTGCATCAACCGACGTGGGCCGATTGTACTTCCCTGCACCACGCAAATAGTTGAACGCATCCAGCAGCTCGTCGGTAAGTTCGCCAACGTGATCCACCTTCGGCCAATCCTCGTTATGCTCTTTGGCGCCGCGTTCAAATTTCTCGGCCGCTTTCTGTCGCAGTTCGGTTTCGGCGGCGGCCTTGGTTTCCGATTCGCGGATACATTCTTCTTTCGTGCATTCCTTTTTTTTAACCCGGCTGATTAACGTCCGGACTTTCCGTGCCAGCCGGTTATTTTTGTTCCCACGCAACGACTCTGCGACCAACTTCAAAAGGCTTATTTCGCTATCATTAAGCACGGGCTGTCTCCCTGTCGATCGAATCTGCGATACCTTTGTGAAATTCCACAACGCACGGATCCAAAATAATGTCGGAAGGCCGAATGGATCTCCGCAACTGAAGACCCTCCAACGACCGGCAGCGACTCAAAGCCACATAGGTTTGACCGTGGCAAAACGATCCACTTCCCAAGTGAATAATGGCTTTATCAAAGGTCTGTCCCTGGCTTTTATGAATCGTAATCGACCAGGCCAGTTTGATGGGGAACTGAGTAAAGGATCCCAACACTTTTTTCTCCAATTCTTTTTCTTCCTCGTTCCACACGGTCTTAAAAACTTCCCAGGCATAGGGCTGAATAGTCACAATTTCTTCTGAATCTGCAAGCCGGATATCGATTTCAGCGATTCGTATCTCAATTATGACGCCCATCGAGCCATTCACCCAGCGTTTGTCCCGGTCGTTGTTCACAAACATGACCTGTGCGTCCTTTTTAAGAACCAATTCCACGTAGGTCGGCGCGCTATTGGGATTAAACTGCCCTTGGAGTTTCGCCTGAAAACGATGCTCAGGGTTCTTAATCCGTGACAAATTGGCCAGGTTGATCGACTCGGCCATTTTGTTCGTCGTGGTTAACACGATGGCGTGCGGTTGCCGGTCGATACACCCCATATCCAGCCGGCCGTTGAGTCGCGCCAATTGCGTCGCCGAGCATTCGTTACGCCGGACGGCGTTCAGGACATCCAGAAACACCGGATCCTTTTGACGGAAGACCTGAGTCAGCTCAAAAACAGGCAAATTCATTTCGGCTAGGCAATGAGCATCAAAAAAATAGGGACTCCGATATTGGATTAAGAAGTACGGCTTCTCTTCGTCGGTCAGTATCGGAGGCAATTGAAAGAGATCTCCAATGAAAAGCATTTGTTTCCCACCAAAAGGAAGCGGCGAACGGGTCACGGCTCTCAAAAATTGGTCGACGCAATCCAGCAGATCGGCCCGGACCATCGAGATTTCATCGATGACGAGGATATCCACCTCGACGTAGACATCAGGATCGTCACACCCGTGCCCCTTTTGCTTGGCCTCTTTCGTCGTAATGTTGGGCGAGAAACGGAAAAACGAATGAATCGTCTCGCCTTGAATGTTCACCGCGGCAAGCCCGGTCGGCGATAAAACAACCAGTCGCTTTTTGGTCTGTTTTCGAAAATGCTGTAAAAAAGTGGATTTCCCGGTGCCGGCTTGGCCCGTTAAAAACAAACTCTGCCTATCTTTCTCTAACCGATCGATAACCGCACGCCATTCGGCCGTTAATTCAACATCAACCATATCGTTTCACCTCCCAAACAGGGTGCATCATCAGCGATTTTTCCGGCGCCACTTGCACAGCACTCTTTTTATTTTCATTGGTGGCTAGCGCCTTAATAAAGCCGTGAGTCAATTCGGCGAATTTACAGAAGCTCTCGAAGTTAGAAAACCGCACCTTTTCAATAGGACCCTCAAAGAGGTGAATTTTTCCGGACCGTGCTAAAACAATCTGAAGGTCTTGGACGGCCATGTTAATTCTCGCTCAGAGTGACTACGTGGGCGAGATTGGCTCCATAATCGACCAAGTATACCGAGATCATTCGACTCGTCCGACACACCTGCGGCGGCTCAGGCGGCTTTATTTGATCGCTCGGCGCATTTGGCGGGTTATCGGCCAGCGCTTTATCGAACCTTTCAATGCAATCGGTCAGGCGAGCCAATAGGCGATAGATAAGAATTTGGACTCTCTGCTCATGTAGTTTCAAGGTGTTCATATTATTTCTCCCATTTCTGTTGAGGCGTTGGTTGGTTCATTTGACTAGATCATTCAGTTCTACCGGGTTTTGCTGAGTGTTACGGTATTCCTTTTCGTGGGTCATCAAATATAAAAGTTCTCGGGCTGCCATCGATTTAGAAACCCGGTGATGCTGCGCCAGCCGTTCGATGACGACAAACGTGCTTTTATCGAGCCAGCATTCGAACCGAATCAGATTTAGTCGGCGCTTCCGATGTTTTGCGACCGTTTCCCGATTCAATAGGAATTGGAAACACGATTCCAAGAGGATATCGATCGGTGGCCGGGGTTCAGTTAGTGTTCCCTCCATTAGCGGCCTCCTTTTGGGAACCCAGCCGCAGAATCGTGGGTTCGTCATGAGAATTGATGAAACCCATGGCTACGGGGCTGAGCTGCTTGTCGGTCAACACAAAGTTATCCAAGAAGGCCCGCTTAACATCGCCCTGGTCGGGTTCACGCTGGATCATCAGGTACATCAAAAACTCCATGAACGCCTGAGTCAGGAAATCGCCGTTCAGCCGGCATTCCACGATTCTGGAAAAACCGCCTTTCAAGCTTTTTGGCTTTCGACGGCTGCGGGTAATAATTCCGGCCAACTCCAACGTTGCAAGGTGCCGCGCCACTGTCGGCTGCTCCAAATAGAAGCGGTTCACGATCTGAGTCGGCGTTACCACGCCCTTCTGGTAGATCAACAACAAAATTTTGATTCGGTTCTCGTTACCGAGGGCTTTGAAGAATTCTCTAAAGTTAAGACGCATACGGACTCTCCTTGGTAAAAAAGGCCGTTAGGAAAACGGCTCGGAGGGTCCAGGCGAAAGAAACCACTTTCCTGCCAACCGAACGGAAAGCGGGTCGCGGCGAATGATAAGCGTCGCCAAATTGGATCGTCGGCTTGCAGGCCGACCCGTCTTCTTTGGGCAGTTGAATGCGGGACGGTCCATAGTGCGGCCGGCCGGCAAAACGAATCATGGGAAGCCTGGCCTTAAAAAGAGACTTTTTCATAATTGCCAATCTCCTCAACCGGAATAAGCCACGTCATACCTTGAGCAAATTCACGGACAATCAGTTGATTGCCCTTTTCTCTGCCAAGGACTTGGTAATAGACGTTCTTGATGCCCTTCTTACGAATCACATCACCGGTCTTCAGCGGCGTCTTGGCCGCCAAAGAATGTAGAGCATCGCGGACAATGGGGCGCAGCTCTCCTGTGACATCTTTCTCACACGGAACGGGAACGACGGGGCATGCCGTTTCGTCCGGAACATACAAATAGCCTGTGGCCATAGGTGTTCTCCTTAAAGGGATAACATCTCTACCATTCGCTAACGGGCTCTTAAGGAATCTAAAATGAAAAATCAAACGGAAGGGAAAGAACGCCCCTTGTCTCTTGCAACTTCTTACAGAATCTTAAGGTTGGGAAATCTAAACGAGTCTCAGGAAATCTCAGGTGTTGCGAAGTGGCTCGCCACTGAGTGGCTTTTTCCGGGCCGACAAAATGCCGGCAAGCGGAGAAGCTAACTCCGTAAAAATACTCCTACCAAAAAAGATAAGTCAATAACCTATTTTTCAGTAAATTACATCT
>CAYGHZ010000013.1:9841-21641 GCA_964349635.1 uncultured Candidatus Marinamargulisbacteria bacterium | reverse complement strand
TTATTGCCCTTTCCGCGACTATTCCGGCCGAGATCTTACAACTACAAATCGATGCGGAGGCTGCACAGAAAAAATGCGATGACTCACCTAACAGTTTTTCGTTAAAAAACGCTGCCAAACGGGCTCGCCAAGCCCACGAAAAAGCTCTAGAAGCACATTCGCGATCTACGAATGACACAAAAAAAACCGATAGACCCTCTCCTGCAAAATCTCTTTTTGAAGAATTAAATTGGGATCAGGTGGAGTCCATTACAAAAAGCAGTGCGGGAAACACCGGCGCGTATTTTGTTACTTCAGCCCCTATCTCTGATTCGGTTCACATCGTTGTGTTAAAAATACCCCCCTTTGCCGGTAACGAATACTTTGCCAACCAATTTGCTTCGCGTTGCGGATTGCGGGTTCCGGCGTCCCGAATAGTTCCCTTAGGCGACTCGGCCGATCGACTGAGCCAAAAGAAGTCTCTGGGCCGCGTTGCAACGGAACTTCAGAAAACCATGCGGGAATCAAAATCCAACTACATGTTTCTGATGAGATTCGTACTTGGCGCCAATTTAGAAAAAGCCGCCGACAGCCAAGCGACATTAGATGCGTTCCACGACCAAAAATTCTTATTTAAAATGGGGTCCGCCTTACCTTTTGACGCAGTCATTTGTAACGGCGATCGATTTTCTTTTCTTCATCCCGACGAAGCAAGCAATTTGGGTAACATTTTGATTGACAGAGCGTCGAGAGAATTTGTTGCCATTGACAATGGAATTAATGCGCTTAATTTTAAGGACGAATTTGACAATATTTCGTTAAATTTTTATCACGAAAAACTTCGACAACTTGTTAGGGCGATTAGAAGCGATGATCGCGCTCAACTCACTTCCATCGCATCTGAAATAGCCGGCTCGATCGCCAACGACGAACCCCGCTTGCGATTGAGTGAGCAACAAGTTCAGTACATGGTCGACGGCATTATCGATGGCGTAAGCCGTCTGTCACACATCACCGACGAAGAAGTTCAAAAACTATATGACGAGATTCCGGCCGACAGCGGTAAACAAGTGATCGGCCGGCAGCGTTCGAATCTCACCTCTTTGCAAGTTGTTTTGCAGGGATTGGCAATTTGTAGAAATCCATAATATTCTCTTATACGATGCTATATAAAATTATGAGCTTTCGGCCGTTATCCCCGTTTGGCGTCGATGTCATCAGCCTATCGGATCTGTTGGAATCCGGCGGCGACAATACGGACATTGCCCGTTCCGTTTCACAAATTCCCCCGCTTAATCAAGAGAACTAATTTTTTCAGGCAAAAACGCTTGCGCCTCTTCATCCAAAACGAAACTATTGAATTCACCCGGAACTCCCTTTTGGATCGAGAGAATAATATAAGAAAACACCGGCCAGGCGAATTTTAGATCCGTTTCCGAAGGTCGAGCCGGATGATCGGGATGGGTGTGGTAAAAACCAAGGAGGTTTAGCCCCTCTTTTTTTGCTAACTTTTCCAGCGCCATATAATCCTGCGGCGTAATCGAAAACCGCCGATGTTTATTTTCCGACGACTGATTTTCTATACGGACTATTTTATGGACGGTTTTGTCTCTACCCAGCATGGCCCCGCAACATTCTTCAGGGTAGGCTTCTGTGCCGTGGTTTTGGATTTCAGTTAAATGGGTTTTGGATAAGGTAATCATCATCTCTCCAGAACGGGTCATTTAAATACTTCATCGCATTATCCGGCAATATCGTCACGATAACACCAGAGTCCAAACGTTTGGCTAGCGTCATCGCCGCCGCCATATTGGCGCCGGAACTGGGGCTGAGTTGCACTCCCAAATATCGAGATGCGGCTCGAGCTATTTTATAGCCGTCTTCCGTTCCAATTTCCATTGTTTCGTCCGCAACGGTTGGGTCATAAATCCCCGGAACTAATGCCGTCTCCAAATGTTTCCAGCCTTCCAAGCCATGCATCGGCGTGTCCGGTTGCACCGAGACGCATGTCACGCCTTTCGTTTTCAAAAAACGAGATGTTCCGATAAACGTGCCAGTCGTTCCTAGCCCCGCAATAAAATGCGTCACCCGCCGATCCGTCTGCTGCCAAATTTCCGGCCCGGTGCCATCGACATGGGCTTTCCAATTGGCGTCGTTATTATATTGATCGGGATAATAATATTTTTCGGGAAATTTTTGGGCTAATTCTTTGACAAATTTTTGTGCGCCGTCGGTACCTTCCATTGGAGATGTCAGATGCAATTTCACCCCATAATTTTCCAAGATCAATTTGCGTTCGGACGACGCGTTGGCCGGTAGGGCCAATTCAATTGGAACATTAAATGCGGCGCCCAGCATGCCATAGGCAATTCCGGTATTGCCGCTGGTGGCATCAATCAAAATTTTATTTTCTAATTGGCCTTTTTGAAGAGCATCCATAAACATCGCCGTGGCTGCTCGATCTTTGACCGATCCGGAGGGATTAAACCACTCCAACTTTGCGAAAATCCTAACGTTTTTTTTGGGTTGGAGAATTTCAAGTAACGGCGTGTTGCCAACCAAATCGACAATCGACATAGGAGCATAGTACCATACGAATCGTGCCTCATTTGCGCCCGCATCCGACATTCAAAAAACCCACCGGCCCGGTGCTTTTGATCATCTTGGACGGCGTTGGCATCGGCCCTAAAATCGAATCAAACGCGGTCTTCTTGGCCAAAAAACCAAACCTGGATCGGATCTTCGCCTCTCCTTTATATCGGGAACTAAAAGCCCATGGCACCGCCGTTGGTATGCCCTCGGATGAGGATATGGGCAATAGCGAAGTCGGTCACAACGCATTGGGCGCGGGACGGGTTTTTCCTCAAGGCGCGACATTGGCCAGCAACGCGATTGAATCCGGCCGACTGTTTCAAACGCAAACGTGGAAAGACGCGATGGCCGTCAAGGGAACCTTGCATTTTTTGGGATTGTTGTCGGACGGCAACGTGCATTCGCATATCGATCATTTAATTTCTATGATCGAAAAAGCGGCGCAATCAGGAGTTAAAAAAGTTCGCATTCATATTCTTTTAGATGGGCGCGACGTCGATCAAAAATCGGCGCTTCGCTACATCGAAAAACTTGAAAATTTTCTAAAAAAATATCCTGGCTACAAAATAGCCTCCGGTGGCGGACGGATGGTGACAACCATGGACCGTTACAACGCCGATTGGTCGATTGTGGAGCGTGGATGGAACGCGCACGTTTTGGGCATCGGACAAAAATTTCAGTCCGCCTCCGAAGCCGTACAATCGTTTTATAAGGACGGAATCACTGATCAATATATGCCGTCGTTTGTGATTGACGATGCCGGCATTCAGGATGGCGATGCGGTCATCAATTTTAATTTTCGCGGCGATCGAATGATCGAAATTTCGCAGGCGTTTGAGCAGACGAATTTTGATAAATTTGACCGAAAACGCGTCCCCAACATTTTGTATGTCGGCATGACGCAGTATGACGGCGATTTGCAGATCCCTAAGCACTTTCTGGTGGAACCTCCCGCCATCGAAAATCCGATCGGAAAATATCTGTGCGCTGAAAAAATAACGTCGTTTGCAATTTCCGAAACTCAGAAATTTGGCCATGTGACCTATTTTTGGAATGGCAATAATTCCGGCTACATCGATCCCAATTTAGAGACCTATATTGAAATCCCGTCCGATAAAATCCCCTTTGATCAAGCGCCCGTGATGAAGGCGTTTGAGATTACGGATAAAACGATTGATTTATTAAACTCAGGAAAGTACCAGTTTGGCCGGCTTAATTTCCCCAATGGCGATATGGTCGGCCATACCGGATCGGTGGAAGCCACGGTCGCCTCGATTGAAGCAACAGATCATTGTGTCGGATTGTTGGTGAATACGGTCAATGCCTTGGGCGGCATTTCGGTGATTTTGGCCGATCACGGGAATGCGGATGAAATGTTTGTCACAAAAGACGGCATTCGGCTTGCAAAGACGTCCCATACGTTGAACCCCGTGCCATTTGTGATTGTGGATCAGCACAACTCTAATTATCGTTTGCGCCAACTATCGACTGCGGGACTAGCGAACGTGGCGGCGACGCTGTGTAATCTGTTGGGGTTTGAAGCGCCTGCGGAGTATGAGCCGTCGTTGATAGAACCGGTCTAAACCGCTACACCTCCGGCAACAATTCAAAATCCGCAACCGCAGCCTTTGTTCCATTGATCAAGATCTCAATCCGATGACTTCCGGGATAGAGTTTTCGGGTGGTCATATCGGCCAACAACCGATGTTTTTTGCTGACCATACACTGTTGATTTTCCAAAAGTTCCAACTGTTTGAGTTTAAAGACTTTTTGGCTGTCCGCCTTTCCCTTTTTATTTTGAAAAACCATGATGTAATCGATAATTAAGCGTTCACTTTTTTGGGCGGACAATTCAAAATCAAATTCCAACGTTTGCCCGATCCGAATCCGATTTTCTTTGATGCGAAGATTCGACAATGCAACCTTGGGCGACGCCGAATAATCCAGAAATTCGATCGCGCCGCGATACCCTTTTTTCACCAGGGTTCGCAACGCGTGCTTAACGATAAACTCCATTTCGGCAGGGTTTTGTTTTTTGGATTTTTTCCAGTCTAACAACGTCTTCAACACACGATCCGGTTCGATTTTTGAAATGTCGTTCATGTGATTGGCCACCGACCGGGTAACAAACCGTGTCCGATCCGAAAACAACTGATCCAAAAGCGGGAGCGACTGTTCCGGCTGCAAGGCAATTTTTTGCGCCCAGGGCAATTTGGGGCGCGTGCCTTCGCTGACCAGCCGCCGGACGTGATAGTGGCTGTCGCGCGTCCAATTGGCCAACACGCCCAACGTTTTTTCCGGAAACGCGTTGATAAAATAGCGGATCGCATCCTCGGCCGAAAAACGCATGGTGATCTCTTTTAGTGCGTTCAGCGACAGATCCAGATCATGTTTATTGCACCCAAATTTCGCCACAAAATCGGCATAGGGCGCATAAATAAAATCGCCAAAATCATCGTCGGATTGAGTGTCGTCGTTGGGAGCGGGCAAAGCGTTTAACAAAACGGTCAGCGCGTCGCGGTAGTTTTCTGGTAAGAACCGGCGGAGGGTTTCGGCGATCCAGGCGATGCGCTGCTTGAGTTCGAGTTCGGGGAATTTTTTGAGGACGGTTTCGGTAAAATCAGCCGCCTTAAACGCCGGATGGACAGCCTTGATTTCAGCCGCGATTTTTTGGACTTTTTTGGGATTGAAGAGATGGTCTTTTAGGGAGAATTTTGGGGGTTTGTCGGGCATTTGGGTGGGATTTTAGCATGAGTACTTCCCGGTGGCCGAAGGCCAACTAAGGGTGGGTGAGTTTAAGGAGCATCGGCAATCAAAATCGTACCGACGATCCGCGCAAGGTGGCGGGGCTGTCGTTGGAAATTTATGAGATTGAAAACCATAGGACGGTGTATGCGTTTCCGATTCGGTAGCGGGTTACTGTACCGTTATGGCAATCGTCGAGTTTGTGTGGCGCATGGCGCCATTTACCGCAAACACGTTTAACAGATTTAAAAACGTGTCCTGCTCCCGTCGACTTGCTTTCGACCAACTGGCATAAAACTCAAATACTCTGGGCGTGATCCAATGAGGATCGGTATCCGATCCGTCAGGATTATGAAGGCTCAATCGTCCCGAGGCGCTATCTTCCGCAACCTCATAATTCCCCATCGGAACGGAAGCAACCGACAAATGGGTCTCTACATTCAGTTGCCGCCTGGTAATCGTTTGGTACGCCTGCTGGAAAACAGAAAAATGGCGCATAAAAAAGTCCGCATTCTTAAAATTCTTTAGTATCGCAGGCGCAGCAGCTCCGTCTGACTTGGTTTCCAGAGTGGCGCTTTTTGTGTCTCCTAACACCATATTCATCGTGACGCGTATTCCCGGCGCACTTGAAAGGGTAATTAAAAACATATCGCCGGAACCCAACATCTGAAAATATTTATACAGGGGGTGAGTCGTCACTGCACTCGGATTTGTTTTCAATGCCTTCGATGCCTTCGATGCCGCAAATATATCGTCCATCGCGTAATACAGCGAATGAGACGCGAAAATAAGTCTTGTTCCACCCGGAAAGGAGTCGCGCACGGATTCCGGATTAAAGGAGGTCAGGGTTGCATCCTCAATGCCACACACTTTCACAGGTGTTTGTTGATAGGCTTCTTTATAGCTCCCATGAAACTCCTTGAAAGGCTCTACCGCGACTATGTGAACCGGACAGGCGTGCGCAACGTTGTTAAATAAAGGCGCATTCAAGCCCTCGCCGGCGCCTAGATCCAAGACCGTCAACGGTTGTCCGGAACCCAGCGCGGCCACCCGTTTTTCAATGGCTTTTCGTTGAGGAACCCAGTCTGCTTCTTTGATTCGTGGGAAAACCAGTTCTTTTCCCGCTAAGTTTTGAATCTGACCGGAAAGCGGGGATGATATGATTTTTGGTTGCATCTGGTGCATAGTAATTCGAGATTTTGGCTTCGGCAATGATTGAAAAGGGAATTTCAGTTTGCTGGAGGCGCTTTTGGGACATTTCATTTATAGAAAATTAAAATAAATATATATATTATGCTGATATGTATAAAAATATCGATTTTTTATACCTGAGAATCAAGGAGCTTAAAAATATCACGGCATTATTTACTATTCTGGCCCAGCCGGTTCTGGTGAAAAAATGAGCAATTCACTAATGCAATCCGTAAAAGAATTAGCAGATTTGCGCGGGGTACTTGCTCAGCAAGCAATAGGTCAATTCCGCCTCGAAATAGACGCCATCATCCAAGAGAAATGCCTAGATTCAAATCGAATTGAATACACACTAGATAGGGTACTCGATTTTTGCTTTGATCCGGGCATTTTGAGCTTATATAAGAAGCTTTGCCGGTATTATTTTCCGTTAAATCCACTAGCGACGGCTTCTTATATAGATGCCTATAGGGAGTTTTGGGACTGATAGGTTTCCGATAAATTACCGATAAATTGCCGATAAAGGTTGAAATCGTTATTGTTCATACCTGCAAAAAACCATTTCAAAAAGCACCAATCAGAGAAATCGAAACCGCAAAAAAACGTATAGAGGAGGTGTCAGGGTGAAGAAGAAAAATCGGCATATTTCTGATACGACCGTACGCCAATTAATCTCGCAAAATGGTAACGAGCCTGAATTTGTCGAAGCTTTTGAAAAAGAGATGTTGGGCCGCAAGGTTTTTGCTATCGTTCATCGAATTGCAAAGGTGACGGGTGAGCAGTTGGGGATTGCGTTTAAATAGAATGGGGTTATTTCCGATAAATTGCCGATATTTTTCTGATAACTAAATGTATGTTTTGGATTCGCAGATGCTCAATAATTTATGTTACCGCGGCTCGATTGTCTCCGCAGCGCAGAGACAATCGTTTCGGCTGAAAATGTTTCTGAGTACTCCGCGGCTATATCGCTGTGGACGTAAACGAAACAACCGCGCAGGACGCGCTTGGGTGCATCAGGAAACCTATCGCTTCACCAGCATCTCCCATCGGGGACTCTACCGCCCCAGAGGGATTAACTTGGTATGGCATGATAGCTGTCGCAGCAGCAACTCCCCATGCAAAAAATTCTTTTCGATTCACTGGCCTCGCCTCCTTTACTTATTGAATTATTTTTTAGCGGTTGTTGTTATTTTTTAAGAAAGCGCCTTCCGCCTCGGATGATGAGTGTGTAAAATCTCAGTCATTCACCCACTATGAGCGAAATTATTTACGTCCTCATCAACGAGGCCATGCCCGGATACGTAAAAATCGGGCGAACAACAAATCTTGAACAACGTATCCGAACACTGGACACAACAAGTGTTCCGCTTCCATTTGAGTGTTACTACGCATGTACGGTCAAAGACGGCACGTTTGTTGAAAAACAAATTCATGATGCCTTTTTGGATCATCGCGTTCGTTCAAATCGCGAATTCTTTGAAGTCTCTCCGGACAGAGTAGTCTCTGCGTTAAAATTGGCTGAAATCGACAATGTTACGCCAAATCGCGACTTCGTCGAATCTGCCGAAGACCAACAAGCCCTAAACCAAGCCAGATCTCGAAGAGCAAATTTCAATTTCAAAATGGCTAATATCCCCGTTGGCGCCCAATTGACCTTCGTTAATGACGAAAATATTGTCGCTAAAGTTGTCGACAATAAACATATTGAGTTAAACGGCGAGATTACAAGCCTTTCGACTTCGGCACAGAAGCTTCTGGGGTATGCAAACAATGTTCAGGGGACGATCTATTGGAAGTATGAGGGCGAAACTTTGGATGAGCGGCGACGAAGGCTGGAGGCGGAGGAATAGGTTTCTGCAAACACCCGGAAGCAAGAAAAAGATAGAAATGGCTGAAGCTTATATTGGCTTATATAACAATTGTTGTGCACTTGAAAAATACGCACACAATTTCAGAAATCCGGCAATTACAAAAGAGCTAGAACAAATACTTTTACCTTCTTTACCATAATTTTCCGACCTCCCAGTCAGTCACGGAATCTGTGTCCGTAAGATTTTTTCTTCTGATCGAATGCCCGTCGCTGGCATTGATATTCCAGCCGGGCGTATTGCCCCAGGCTACCCGATCAATTTCCACACTTAAAAAATTGAATAATTTGACCCAGTCTCCGTCGTTGGAGAGAGCAAAGGTACCAATGCTATCTGGCTGCTTCTGAAAAAGCGATGTAAACGACGCCGAATTTCGAGCGATGTAGAAATAGCCTTTTCCGGCTATCGATCCGGACAAAAACTCATTTACTGACTGGTTATCCTGATAATACCATCCCGCGAGATTGATGCCGAAGGTATTTGGATTATAAAGCGCGATCCATTCCTTTTCTGATTCCGGGGCAGTTGGATTGTAAAGAACTTCGTAGATTAAAATATTTTTTGTAGCCGTTGTTGTATTTTGGGTCGGAACGGGGTTTACCGGGGCAGTAACATTTGAAGTTGGATTTTGCGTTGAGGGCTGGTTAATTGGATTTACCGGGGTGGTTACATTTGATGTTGGGGATTCTGACTCTGTTTCCTTGAGCAGCGATGAAAGTTTTGAACATCCCGCTAAATAAATACACAGTAAGGATAAAAGCAGATATTTTCTTCGATTTAGTATGTTTATCAGCTTAATTCCTTGAGACGGCTTTCCTTAGATTTGGCTCGGTAGGGTTTAATCTGCATTCCCATTCTCCCCCGAAACCACCAAAGCCACTTCCCCATCCCCCAAACCCTCCACATCATCATGCGCGCCCATATAATCCTGAGTATGCACATTCAGAGCAATTTTCCGTTCATTAAAAAACTGCACGTCGTTATAACCGCCTTCGTAGCCTGGGACAAGCACGCGCATTTCGGGCGAATATTTTTTTAAGTGTGCGATAAGTTCTCGAATTGTCATTTTCCTCGCTCCTTTTCTAGAAACATCCCACTATCTCTGACAAGAATCGGCAATTGCGAGATTTTATCATAATCTATAATTAATTTTTGCAAGGCTCCTGGCGTTTCAAACCTGCCTGTTCCACAGAAATAACCATGCTAAACTCAAATAAAGAATGAAATCCCAAAAAACCCTCTCGCGCCAATTCATCGAGTTCCTTCAACAACACAACCTGTTAAGCCTGGCCATTGCGTTTGTGATGGGTGGCGCAGTGACGTCGCTCGTAAAATCGCTGGTTGAAAACATCATTATGCCGCTGATTAATCCCCTATTGGGCGAGATTCCTTGGCAGGACGCTATTTTGACTATCGGCAGCATCTCGATTAAATGGGGATCGTTCGGCGCGGAGCTGATTCACTTTTTGATTTTGGCCTTTATCGTTTTCTTGTTTGCTCGAAAACTGGTTAAGAATTAGCTATTTCACTTTTTATGAATACTATAGAAACAACAAAAATTGCTTTATTTAAAGGGAAGAAAGTTCGAAAGACATTACACAGCGGAGAATGGTGGTTTTCCGTAATCGATGTCGTAGAAGCGCTCACAGAAAGCGCTAATGCACGTCGATATTGGTCTGATTTGAAAATTAAATTATCCTCAGAGTCCGGCTCGAATCAACTGTACGAAAAAATCGTACAGTTGAAATTAGAATCCCCCGATGGAAAGCTGCGCGAAACCGACTGCGCAGATACCGAAGGCATATTCCGCATTATCCAATCTATCCCCTCCCCCAAAGCCGAACCCTTTAAACGCTGGCTGGCCAAGGTTGGCTTTGAACGAGTTCAAGAAATCGAAAACCCGGAACTTGCAACCAAAAGAACGAAACTGCTTTATAAGCTCAAAGGCTACAGCGAGGATTGGATCGAAAAACGCATGCGCGGCATTGCAATTCGCGAAGAGCTAACCGACGAATGGCAAAAACGCGGGGTCAAACAACAAAAAGAATACGAAATCCTAACGGCTGAAATTTCCAAAGCGGCGTTTGGAGTCACTCCCGGTGAATACAAGAAATTGAAAGGCTTAAAAAGAGAAAACCTGCGGGATCATATGACCGACTTGGAACTCATTTTTACGATGTTGGGCGAACGAGTCACCACCGAAATCTCCCAACTCGAAAAACCGGATACGTTTTTAAAAAATAAAAAGGTGGCGAAACGGGGTGGTGGGGTTGCTGGCGTGGCGAGAAAAGAGACTGAGAAAGAGATTGGGCGGAGTGTGGTGACGAAGGAGAATTTTTTAGAGGCGTCGGAAGATCGAAAGCGGTTTTTAGGATGACGGGGCAAATCTGACAGAAAACGCGGGTAGCTGCCCTTAATGAGGGCAGGTCAGTCAAAAATTAGTTATTTCACTTTTTTTATAATAAGCGTTATCCCATCCGGAACGGTGGTTACCGCGCTTGCTGCCGAGGCCAGTTGGGCTTCGACCTGAATTTGCGAACCGACCGGCGGGCTTTCTAACGTTGCGAAAATAACGGTGGTGGCGTTTCCTGCGACCGCACCGCTATTGGGAACAAAGGCGCGGGTGCCGCGGATTTCGGAAAAGCCGGCGCCGGTATTGAGCGCGAATCGAAGTTGGGTATTGCCGGGCATCAGATCGTCGGAGACCTGGGTGGAAATTCGGGCCATAATTTCGTAACGCGTTCCGGGGCCGCCGCCCAGAATGGTGACGGACGGGCTGCCTGCCGTATGACGAAATTCGGAATCTAGGATTCGATTTGTATCCCAGTTGAGCGGCGCAAAGCCGGTGGCGCTTATGGCTTGGGCTTGGGTATCGAAAAATTCGGCGCGGACGTCGATACCGGAAATCGATCCGCCGGTGATCGTGACACTTTTGGATTCCTGTGCGCTCATCGACCCCAGACCCGAGACTTTGGTTGATGGGATGGGTCCGACAATATCGGTTTGCGAAATCGAGTTTTTAGCAGCCAATGCGCCGAGTCCGGAAATTTTGGTTGATTGGATAGTCCCCGCGATCTCGGTTTCAGAGACGGAGTTTTTGGCAGCTAAGGACCCTAGACCAGTGATTTTTGTGGCGCTAATTGATGCGGGCAAATCGCCTTCCAAAATCGCATTTTTTGTCGCCCATTTTCCTAGGCCTGATATTTTCCCAACGGCGATGGCGGCATTGTTAGCCACATCGACATTTGTCACGGCAGATTTTGCGGCCAAGGTTCCCAAACCGGATATTTTTGATGAACTAATCGAAGCAGGCAGATCGGCTTCCGAAACGGAGCTTTTGGTTGCCAAGCTTCCCAATCCAGAAATCTTGGCTACGGAAATGGCCGCATTGCTGACGATATCGGTATTTGAAATCGTTGATTTTG
>CAYGHZ010000013.1:0-9741 GCA_964349635.1 uncultured Candidatus Marinamargulisbacteria bacterium | reverse complement strand
TCCAAGGCCTGAAATCTTTGTAGATTGGATGGTTCCTGAAATATCTGATTCAGTGACGGAATTTTTAGCGGCCAGAGAGCCCAAGCCGGTGATTTTTGAAGAACTGATCGAAGCGGGCAGGTCTGATTCTAAAACAGAACTTTTGGTGGCCAGAGTTCCCAATCCGGAAATCTTGGCGACCGATATAGCCGCATTGTTGACGATATCGGCATTTGAAATCGTTGATTTTGAAGCGAGACTTCCAAGGCCTGATATCTTTGACGCGCTGATTGATTGCGGCAGGTCAGTTTCGGCAATTGCGTCTTTGCCGGCCAACGACCCAAGGCCTGAAATCTTTGTAGATTGGATGGTTCCTGAAATATCTGATTCAGTGACGGAATTTTTAGCGGCCAGAGAGCCCAAGCCAGTGATTTTTGAAGAACTGATAGATGCAGGCAGCTCACTTTCAGAAATAGAACTTTTAGTGGCCAGAGTTCCCAATCCGGAAATCTTGGCTACGGAAATGGCCGCATTGCTGACGATATCGGTATTTGAAATCGTTGATTTTGCAGCGAGACTTCCAAGGCCTGAAATCTTTGCTGATTGTATGGTTCCCGAAATGTCCGATTCGGAGACGGAACTTTTTGCGGCTAGAGATCCTAGACCAGTGATTTTCGTCGCGCTAATCGATGCAGGCAAGTCATTTTCTGAAATTACATTTTTTGTCGCCCATTTTCCTAGGCCTGATATTTTTCCGACCGCGATGGCGGCATTGCTGGCTACATCGGAATTTGTCACTGTGGATTTTGCGGCCAAGGTTCCCAGACCGGATATTTTTGACGAACTAATCGAAGCAGGCAAATCACTTTCAGAAATAGAACTTTTGGTTGCCAGGCTTCCCAATCCGGAAATCTTGGCTACGGAAATGGCTGCATTGCTGACGATATCGGCATTTGAAATAGTTGATTTTGAAGCGAGACTTCCAAGGCCGGATATCTTTGACGCGCTGATTGATTGCGGCAGGTCAGTTTCGGCAATCACGTCTTTGCCAGCCAACGATCCAAGGCCTGAAATCTTTGTAGATTGGATGGTTCCTGAAATATCTGATTCAGTGACGGAGCTTTTAGCGGCCAGAGAGCCCAGGCCAGTGATTTTTGATGCGCTAATCGAAGAAAAATCAGATTCCGAAATAGAGTCTTTTTCGGCAAGTGTTCCAAGACCAGAAATTTTCGCCGAGCTTATTGTCCCTGAAATATCTCCCTCCCCAATCAAACTCTTAGTCGCGAATTTTCCTAGGCCGGATATCTTCGTCGCGCTGATCGATGCGGGCAGATCACTTTCCGAAATGGAACTTTTGGTTGCCAAGCTTCCCAATCCGGTAATTTTTGATGCGCTAAACGTGGCCGGAAAATCCGATTCGGACACCGTATCTTTACCCGCCAGTTTGCCCAACCCTGAAATTTTGGCGATACCGATTTTGCCTGCGATATCCGCTTCCGTGATTACGTCCTTGCCCGCCAAGCCGCCCAAACTCGCCGCCGTGATGCCGGAATATAGATCTTGCGACGGTTTCCAAATCCCTTGGGCGGCGTCCCATTTCAATATTTGGCCATGCGAGGGCGCTTGCTCCGAAACGGGATTGTTTTGAATGGTTTGCGCCGAAATATTGCCGGAAATTTTGGAGGCGTCGATGCTGCCGATGTGTTTGCTGGAAATAACCCCTTCCGGCAATTGAGCGGACGTGAGCGTGCCTGCGATTTGACCTAATGATTTTTCATCAGGTCTGTTTTGGATATTTTTCCAATCGACGGACAACGCGGTCGCCGAATAGCGCGACATCAACGAAAACGGAAACGCAACCATCGAGATCAGTACTTCTCGCCCGTCGACCGAAATCCCCAATGTCGGTTTTTTGACGTGGAGTAGCGAAGACGGAAAGGCTTTGGATTTGCCTAATTGTAAATCGGCCGAACCGTTAACAAAATTCACGTTGGTTTGGGTTTCTTGCCAAACGACCGCTTTGTCTTCGCCATATATTTTTGCGACCACTGTGTGCATCCCGTTTAAGGGGCCGGCGTTTCGGTCCGCCAACGTGACCTGAAAATTAATCGTCTTGGGAACCGCCCAGACACAGGCGGAAACTATGAGAAGTAGCGCCAACATAGTACGTATGATTTTCATATCGACTCACTCTCCTTTCGATTTAAGGGATAACGACAAACTTTCCCTTTCCGGCCACGTCGCCGTTGTAAAACAAGAGATACGCATAAAGTCCCGTGGCCAGATTGCGGCCGATTTCGGAAATCGTAATCGGAATCTCGTTGTAGCCCGCTTTGCCGCCCATAAAGCCGGAGGCGTACGAACGCTCAAACACCTGATAGCCTCGCATGTTATAGATTCGCAACTCGATCTCCATATCCTGATTTAAGCTGTAACTGATGACGCCGCTTCCCTGCCGGAACGGCATCGGGTTGGGATACGCCAGCGGCCGCGATTCGATTTTCCCTTCCGACCGTTTCACCAGTATCGGCAGCTCGTTGACGATGATGACATCCAAGCCGACCGGCAACCGTACGGAACTGGGTAGGCCGACCGTTTTTTCCACAATATTTTGAATTACCAGATCATGACCGCCGTTTGGCGAATTGTCCCACAACAAACCGCTCCAATTGCTTTGCTCAATCACCAATGGCTCCGTGGCCAAGAGCAATGGCCAGACGATCACCAGGATCCATGGTTTAACCCTCACAGATCGGCGCTCAATGAAAAATAATAATGGTTGGGGTCGTCGATATAATCCGCGCGGCTATAGGCCACATAGAGGCTTAGGGCATCCAACTCCAGCCCCAGCCCTACCGGCACTTCGAGTCTCTTAACGTCGTTGATATAAAATTCGCGAATGCCTGTCGAGACGAACAAATAGCGATGCCGTTTGGCGACGTAATATCGCAGTCCGACCGCCTTTAGAAAATCGGTTAGCCTGCTGGCTTCCAGTTGTCCGTACCATTCCAATCGGTCTTGGGCATAGCTGCCCGACACCATCCATTTTCCGGGAATCGTGGCATCGCCGCCGCTGGAATAGGTGAGGCGTTGATTCGCCAAGACATTTTTGAGAACACTTGAAAACCGCCAGTCCCCTATTTCCGAAAACAGTCCAAAATCTGCGTTCCAGCCGTTGGCGTACGAGGTGTAAGCATCCGAATAATAATAATTAAAACCAATTCCGGCATGCAGAGAATCCAAAACAGGCCATTGATACGCCACCTTGGAAATGAGCGAACGAAACGCAAAGGTTCCCGCTTGATCGACCCGGCCAATGGAATTTCGAAAGGTAACGGGCAGTCCGCCGACGCTGGCTTCCATCAGTCCTATCGCAAGGTTGCCGACCGGTAGTTTAAATTGCACCGCAACATTGCCGTAATTGACGTCTTGCAGGGTCCGGGTCAGAAAAAGTGAGGCGGAAACGGGATGCCAATGAATCAGACTCGCCGGATTTTCAAACAGTCCTGCGGCTGTCGAATCGAACCCCTCGATATGCCCGATGCCCACCATTTGCGCGGAGGTACCGATGTCGGTAACCAGTTGCAAATCCTGGCTATAAACGGTGGTTGCCGCCCAAATAATTGCGATTATGCAGCTCAATCGAATCATCTCAAATCTACCCCTCTCCCACCGGAATGGTGGACGCGTTGCCGTCCCGAATCGATTGATACCGCGGCGAAATCATTTCGATGCCGGCGGCGTGAAATTTATCCAAAATATGTTTATGAAGCTCCGAATAAATCACCGCCATTTCGGTCGGCCGGTCGGTGAAGGCATTAAGTTGATACGCCACGGTAAAATCGTCCAGACTGGATTGAAACACGTAGGGCGTTTTGTCCTTCAAAATACCCTCGGTCGCCAGCGCCGATTCGATTAATAGCCGGTTCACTTTTTGCCAAGGGACATCATAGCCAATTGTGACGCTGGTGTGCAGAATTAATCCGTCCGTCCCGCTTACCGCCGAATAGTTGAGCGTGTGGCCCGACAAGACGGACGAATTGGGCACCGTAATATCTTCGTTTTTAATGGTGCGAAGGCGCGTCACCAACAGTCCTTTTTCGATGACGCGTCCGGTGACGTCGCCCATCTTGATCACATCTCCCACCTGAAACGAGCGCATATACACCAACACCAACCCGGCGATGCCATTGGATATCGCCGACGATGAACCGAGAGAAATTAATACGCCCAAAAAGATGGTTACCGCTTCAAACACCGGAGAGTCGGAACCCGGAAGATAGGGGAAAATGGCGATAAACATAAAGGCGAACAACAAAAACCGGCCAATGTTAAACGTTGGCGCCGCCCATTCGCGATAAAACCCGCTAATGACCAAATGCCCTTTTTCGATCTCGCGCGTCACAAATCGCAGAAGCCTGATCGCGTAGCGCACAAACACCACAATAATCACGATGGTAATGAGCTTGGGTATAAACAGAATCATGCCGCGGCCGATGGCCTTGATCGGCGTGATGATCCACACCATTAGGGTGTCGGTCCAAAGTTCAGTTTGAGGAAACACGCGAAACAACGGCAGCAGCATTAAATAAAATACAAGCAAGACCGATGCGATCCGTAATGCATCGATCGAGCCAAGCACCACTTGGACATGCTGTTTGGGGTTCAATAAAATGTAACCTCGGACGGACAGGCCATGCAGATACCGGTCCTTATTGCCGAGCAGTTTTTCTTTTATTTTCCGGAATAATCGCCAAATAAACCACGCAACAATCGATGCGCCGAAGATAATCCCCGCCGCCCGCGCCCATTGTGCGCCTTCACTTGCCGCGATATCAAAGATGAATTCCAAGATTTCATAATCAGTGCCCGTTAATTATTAAACTCAAACATCCGCTCAATACACCGACCCGCGCGCTTGGCGGTGTCTGCCTCAATCAAAACTCTATCTTCCGCCTGCGGATTCTGCAGCACCCGCAAAATATCCTCCAACGAATTGGATTTCATATATTTGCACAGCGTACACGACCCCACGAACTTTTTATCCGGTACTTCCAATTGCAGCCGTTGCGTTAACCCGCATTCGGTCAGCAGGAAAAAGGGGCTGGCGTCGGTTTGTTTCACGTAATTAACCATCTGGGATGTGCTGCCAACATAATCCGAGGCCTTGATGACGCCGTCATTGCATTCCGGGTGACTGACAACTCTGACGCCCGGATACGCGCCACGCAGGTAGGTGATCAAGTCGGCATCATATTCTTCGTGAACATAACATGTACCCTCAGACCAGCGGATCGTTTTTTGAACGCCGCGTTTTTCCATTTCGATTTGCAGATTTTTGCCCATTAGACGATCCGGCAGAAAATAGATTTTATCGTTTTGGATTTTTTCGACGATGTTATAGACGTTAGACGACGTCACGCAGACATCGCATTCGGCTTTTACATCGGCTGTGGTGTTGATGTAACAAACAAACGTGTAATCGGGAAATTGCGCTCTTAAGGTTTTAACATCCGCTCCGGTAATCGAATCGGCCAACGAACAGCCGTTAAAGGCGCTGGGAACGAGGACCTCTTTGTCAGGGTTTAATAACTTTGCCGTTTCGGCCATAAATTTGACGGCCGCGAACACCACGATATCGGCCTGGGTTTCCTTGGCTTTTTTACTCAACTCATACGAATCGCCCACAAAGTCCGCCACTCCGGTCACGATCTCGGGGCTGACATACGAATGTGCCAAGATAATCGCATTTTTTTGTTTTTTAAGCGTGTTGATTTGGTTGATGATGGGCGCCATCGATTCGCATTTTTCGGGCGTATACACGCAGGTCGTACCACCCAATTTAATATGCCGAAGCTTTTGATAAAGGTCGTGTGCGGTAATCATTGGGCTGAAATCGCACCTACCGGACAACATGTGAGGGCCTCCTGGCAGGCTTTTTGTTCCTGCTCGCTGGCGGGCTGATGGTATACAATGGCGATCGCGTTGGAGTCCGTCAGCTTGAAGTTTCGTGGGGCGATGGCGGTGCAGGTGTCGCAGGCAATGCATTCGTTATCAACGACAAACGCGGTCATATCGTGCCTACGATAGCCTAATTCTTAGGCTTGTTCAAGGCTGGTGCGCCCGGCGGGATTCGAACCCACGACCTACGGAGTAGAAATCCGTTGCTCTATCCAACTGAGCTACAGGCACCCGAAGGATTCGGCCCGTTTAGCGGGCGTCGAAATATTTGGAGAAATCATCGGGATTGATATTGTCGATGAAATCTTTGAACTTTTTGGTCTCCGCTTCGTCTTTTTCCGCGTTGACCATCTTGGCCTTTACCATCACCGATTCTGACACAAAGATCGGGACGTTAGTTCGTACCGCTACCGCAATCGCGTCCGACGGTCGAGAATCGATTTTTAACACTTGATCCGGCGCATCCAGAATCGCAATTTCGATAATGGCATAAAACGTATTGTCGATGATTTCGTTAATGACGATGCGAATGACCTTGGCTTTAAGCACCGAAATGATCTTAGTGATCAGATCGTGCGTCATCGGCCGGGGCGATTTAAACTCCTGCAGTTCCATCGCGATCGCCGCCGCTTCAAACATCCCGATCCAGATAGGAAGGAAGTTTCGCTCCTCGGTGTCTCGCAGAAGCACAATGGGGGACATATTTTTAGGATCGAACCCCAGCCCGCCCAACTGCATTTCAATCATCGGAAACCCCTTTAGCTTCTAACGGCGTCTACAATTTTTGTGAATGTTTTCGGAAAACGAATGGCAAGCTCTGACAACACTTTGCGATTCAAGCCTACTTTTTTCTTAGCCATTTTGCTGACAAACTGGGAATAGGATATGCCATTCTCGCGTAACCCGGCATTCATTCGCATAATCCACAGCCCTCGAAAATCGCGTTTGCGGTTGCGGCGGTCTTCCGTTTGGTGCGGAAGTGCGCGCAAGATAGCCTGATGCGCCGGTCGAAATAATTTCGAAGAGGACGCCCGAAACCCTTTTGCTAATTTTAATATCCCTTTACGTCTTTTTCTGGCGACGTTACCACGTTTAACTCGTGCCATTTGTGTCTCCTTTTATATTCCTGATCCCGGCAACATACGCCGAATTTTATCTAAATCGCCTGCAAATTGAACCACCGCGCGCCGCTTGCCACGCTTCGATCCCGGCGACTTGTGACCCAGTAAATGCCGTTTGCCGGAACGGTTGGCCATTACTTTGCCCGAACCTGTGATTTTGAATCTCTTTTTTGCGGATTTACGTGTTTTGATTTTTTGTTTCATTGGTTTCTGCCTTTTATTTGGGTGAAAGTGTCACCAGTATGGATTTGTGAACGCTGATGGCATTAGAGTCCGGGGTTCCCAACTCGCTAACGTCACCAATATACCGGGTCATTAGATTTCTGCCTAACTCGGGGTGGATAATTTCACGCCCTTTGAAAAATATTGATAACTTAACTTTAAATCTCTTTTTTAAAAACTCTCGGCCTTTGGCCAACCGTACTTGATAATCGTGCTCGGAAATTTTTGGGCTCATTTTTAACTCTTTAATGACCTGGCCCTTAACTCCTTTTCGTGCTTGTTTTTCTTTTTTTTGTTGTTGATATCGGAACTGACCGTAATCGATGATTTTGCAGACCGGAGGGTTGGCCTCCTGGGAAATCAATAATAAATCTAATTCTTTTTCTTTTGCAAGGTTGCGTGCATTTTCAAGGGATACTATACCCAACTGCCCGCCTGTTTCGTCTATTAAACGTACGTCTTTTGCTTTAATTTTTTCGTTGAGTATGTGCCGTTTTATTGAATTTCCTCCTTAGTAGAAGATTTCGAGTATATCATTTGGCTTAAGAAGTCATCAAGGCTCATTTGCCCTAAATCCCCTTTGGCGCGATCGCGAACGGCAATCACATTTTTTTCCGCTTCTTTTTTTCCGATAATCACCATAAAGGGCACCTTTTCTTTGGCGGCGATTCGGATTTTATACCCGATTTTTTCGGAACTGCCGTCCAATTCGCACCGGATATCCCGTTCGTTTAACGCGTCCATGACGGACTGCGCATAAACATCGACTTCGGATGACAGCGTCAATACCTTTACCTGCACGGGAGCCAACCAAAACGGAAACTTCCCTTCATAGTGCTCAATCAAAACACCAAAAAATCGTTCGATCGACCCCAAAAGCGCGCGGTGAATCATGATCGGCCGCTTTTTTTGGCCGTCGGGGCCGACATAGGTCATATCGAATCGCTCCGGCAAATTAAAGTCGAACTGAACGGTGGAACACTGCCACAGGCGGCCAATCGCGTCTTCGATTTTTAGATCGATTTTTGGCCCATAAAACGCACCGCCTCCTTCGTCCACTTCAAACGACAGGCCGAGTAGTTCCAGTGCGCGTCGAAGCGCGGCTTCCGCGTCTCGCCAATGGTCGTCGGAGCCGACCGCTTTTTCTTTGGGCTTGGTCGATAAAAAGAGTTTGTATTTTTCGAATCCAAAGGCCTTCAATACGTCCATGCATAATCGGAGAACCGATAGAATTTCGGCTTCGACCTGTTCCGGGGTGCAAATAATATGTGCGTCGTCTTGCGTAAAGCCGCGCACGCGAAGCAGGCCGTGCAAAACGCCGGACATTTCGTGGCGGTAGACGGTGCCCAATTCCGCCAGGCGCATGGGCAAATCGCGATAGGAGCGATGGGTGTGGCTATAGACATGGATATGGAAGGGGCAGTTCATGGGTTTTACGAAAAATTCTTGCTCTTCCATTTTGAGCGACGGGTACATGTTTTCCCGATAAAAACCCAGATGACCGCTGTGTTCCCACAGCTCGGCCTTGCCAACGTGCGGAGTATATAACAGCTTGTATCCCGATTTAAGATGGGCTTTGCGCCAATACTCTTCGATGATGTAGCGAACCATCGCCCCTTTGGGGTGCCACAAGATCAAGCCTCCGCCGATTTCGTCGTTAACGCTAAATAGATCAAGGTCTTTTCCGATTTGGCGATGGTCTCTTTTTTCGGCCTCTTCCATCCGTTTTAAATAGTCGGCTAATTCTTGCTTGGTCGGAAACGCGGTTCCATAAACGCGTTGCAACATTTTATTTTTGGAATCACCCCGCCAATACGCGCCCGATACTTTGAGAAGTTTGATAGCGCCGACTTGCTTTGTGTTTTCGACGTGGGGGCCGCGGCATAAATCGACAAACGGGCCGTTTTCATAAAACGAATATTCCGGCAAGTTCAGGTCGTCGATAATTTCAAGCTTGTAGGTTTGCTGACGCCGGGTCATTTCCGCAGTAGCGTCTTGCCGGCTGAGATTAAAATGTTTAAACGTCTGTTTTTCGTCGATGATTTTGACCATTCGCGCCTCGAGGTCGTCCAGGTCTTCCGGCGTTAGCGGGCGCGGCAAGTCAAAATCGTAATAAAAGCCTTCGTCGATCGCCGGACCGATTGCCAACTTGGCTTCCGGGAATTTTTGCAAAATCGCCTGGGCCAGCACATGCGACGCGCTATGACGAATGGTTTCCAGGTTACTCAATTGGCGCTTAAGGGGAATCCGAACATGATGTCTTGAGGAATTACTATTGACTGCGATTCTAGTTGTCGCAGGAATTCATTGATATCGTGGCGGTCTTGCTGCGGTTTTTTAGGTGCTACGCCCAATTCCGACATCGGTTTCAGCCGCAATAAAATGGATCGGGGAGTTTGCCGCAGCGCGGGATTTAAATGAAATATCTTGCGTTGATCGTCTTGCTGCACTTTTTGGC
>CAYGHZ010000012.1:0-21653 GCA_964349635.1 uncultured Candidatus Marinamargulisbacteria bacterium | reverse complement strand
GCTTATAACGTCTACGGGCCAACAACGTCTAACGTGTCGCTAAAGCCGGAATATACTGCGGTGCTGATCGATGTTAAAGGATCGGTCTATCAGCTGAAAAATGTGACGTTTGATAAATATCTGCAGTCGGCGGAAGACCCGCGCCGAGGCTCGCCGGTGTATCAAAAAACCTATCGCATGACCGGTAGCAATTCCGCCGAAAACGCGGAAATCTTTCAGTTGTTGGTGCCCGAACTGGCCGGCCAAACGGATTTGGGGCAACAGGGTGGAAAATTGGCCCAGGTCGTCGGCGAAAATCAAATTAACGCCCTATTTCGCCGCAAATTTTTACGGCCCGTCGAGCGCCAAATCGCCCAGCAAATAGGCCTGGAAGATATTCGCGTCGATTACAATTTGGGACGCGCGGCGTTGGGAGGGCTGGCCAATGAAGACAATCTTTTAGGCCTGAGCGTCTCCAAACTTTTGGCCAACAATCTCTATCTCAACGTACGTTCCCAGCTGGATATCCGCTCCGTCCGGCAAACTACCGGCCCCTCCAACGAGCTATCCGAAATAGAATTGCGTTATTATTTATTAAGAAACTTGTCGCTGAACTTCTCGAATCTTCAAGAGGCAGGGGAATTGGATCGTAAAAACAAGGTGTCGTTAAAGTATAGTTATGAGTATTAAAACCCTCTTGGTTTGGTTCTTGGCGCTTTGCGTTCCGGCCTTTGCTGCGGTCGATTTCACCAAACCCATCCAAGACATCCGCTTCGACGGCCTGTCGCAAAAAGCGTTTATCAAGGGAGTAACCCTCAATTCCGAGGTGGGGCGAAAACCGGTGGAGTCCGATCTGGTAGGCGACGTTAACGCGCTCTATCTCACCGGCTATTTTCACAAGGTTGAAGCGATGACCGAGCCGGCGGACGGTCAGGTGCATCTGGTCTTTAAAGTCGCCGAAAATCCCGTCATCAAAAAGATGACCTTAAAGGGAAATGGCATCTATTCCATCGACAGTCTAAAAGTAGCTATGACCAATCGCGTGGGCGAGGTGTTCAATACCCGCTTTCTCCAACAGGATCAAAAAAATATCGAAACGTATTACATCAGCCGCGGTTACGACTTTTTTAAGATTTTGCGTGTGATCTTGGAACCTTCCGGTGAACTTGCATTCACCCTGTCCGAAGGCCAGGTGGAAGACGTGGTCTTCGAGGGCTTGGAACGCCTGCCTCCGCAGGTCGTCGTTCGGGAACTGGGTCTGCAAAAGGGGGAGCCTTTCAATTCCAACGAACTACGCAAAGACCGCGAACGGCTGTTGCGATTGGGCTATTTTTCAGATGTTTCCGCTCCTCAAATTCAATCCGGCGCCGATCCCGGAAAAATCAAGATCACATACGCGGTGCGTGAGAAAAAAATCAACCGCCTCGATCTGGGTCTCGAAAACGAACGCGAGCGCATCTTGGGCTTCGTCAAAAACGATACCAGCCACATCCTTATCCCCACCGACTTGATTTCCGGCAAGATCCAGATGGGCTACGCCGCCGATCGCGGGTTTGACAGCCGAAGCTTTTCGCTGAGATATGGCCAGCCGTGGCTGATGAACAAAATTCCGTTGTCCTTCGATGCCGATATCTGGAATGAAGAACGAAACGAACGCTTATCCGATCGAACCATTCGCGCGCTTTATACCAACCGACGCCAGGGCGAATCCATCCAGTTGGGGCTACCTGTCGTCCGAGACTACCTTACCTTTTCCACCCGCGCCAAGGTCGAGTCCGTGTCTCTTATCAGCGCGCCGCCCGCCGGCCGGACGGTGACTCCCTATTCGATTCGATCGCTGGCCGCGATTCTTAATTTCAGTTCCGTTTCGTCGGTTTTTAACCCACACTCCGGTACCATTTGGCGTGTGGAAGCCGAAAAAGGCAATAACTTGGGCGTCATCGCCGTGGGCGGCCTGGAGTTTTACCGGATCAGCGGCGATTTTGCGACGTTTTTGGGGTTTGGCGACAACACTGTCTTAGGCCTGCACACCGGCGTGGGCTTTTTCCAAACCGCAACCACCGATCAACTCACCTTCGAGTCCGAGGGTTTTGAAGTGGGCGGATTCAGCTCCCTTCGCGGCTACAAAGAATCCAATCCCTTTCTGGGTTTTAGAAAAATTCTATTGAATATCGAATTGCGCCAGGATTTCAACAATACCATTCAAGGCGTCCTTTTTTACGATATGGGCAAGGCCTTCGACGGCGCCATCAGCTTCCAACCCGCCACCTTCAACACCGGCGTTGGAGCAGGCGTCCGTTTCTTCACGCCCGTCGGCCCCATCCGCCTAGACTTCGCCTGGCCCCAAGCCCGCTTTACCAATTTCAACGACCTGATCGTCCACTTCAGCCTAGGCCAAATGTTCTAACTACAACTCCATCCCCTGATTAATCACCCGATACCCCGCCTGGAACTGCCGAGCCCGAATCTCAGCCCGATGCGCTTCGACTTCTTTCTTCTTCAAATCCTCAACGCCTTCCTTAATCTTTGCGGATTGATCCACTTTATCCACCGCGTCGTTTACCATACCCCAAATAGTATGTAATTCCTTATCAAAGCCCGATTCCGCGCCTTTTTCCTTTGGCTGAATATGTTTCGGCTTTGGTTGCTCAACGCGCAGATGATCTGGCAACAAGCTTGCAAAATGCGGATCTACCATAGCTTCACCCCTTTTCCTGTTCCGGTTTGTGTTTGAATTAAATTTGTGTTCATTTACAGTATATTTCGAGGAATTAGCGGGGAAAGATGTATTGAAAAAGCTCGTTTTGTCTTTGCGGTGTGCCTAGAATAGATTAAATTGCTTCAAAACCCGGGCCAGTTCCTGATCCGTTTTGGCCAGTTGTCGCAGGGTGCCGAACAGTTCGATGGTTTCTTTCTTTGCCGTTCGGATAATGGTGCGTCGATCCCAAATCATGAATCCGAAATTCCCGACCATAATAGCTGTAAAGATGCCGCTGATAATCCATAGGAAATTGAAGAGCATTTGAATTTGCTGTTGTATATGGTCGAATCGTTGATCGATATGCTTGTCCATTTGATCCATCCGCTTGTCGATTTGATCGAACCGCTTGTCCATTTCCCTAACGGTGGTTCGCAGTTCAATCAGCAGTTCACGGTCGCTTTGATCAAGCGCAAAGACAGGACCCCAACTAACGCTTAGAAAAAATAGGGCAAGAAGAAGTTTCTTTTTCACAATAAAGAAATAGTACCACAGGCAGGGTGGGCCTCAAACATTTTGCGCTTATTTCCGTTCAACAAGCTCACCCTCAATATACCGATGAATCAGGCTCGAAATTAACGTCTGATACGGCATTCCCATCTCAAATGCGCGAGATTGAATCCCTTTATAATCATGTTCGTAAAGACGAATGGTGATTTTGTGGTCTTTTCGAAGGGTTTTATAAGCGGTGCGCGCAATTGCGGCCAATTCTTCCTCGGTAGGCTTTCTTGTTTTAATACGACCCTCTTCATACTCTTTTAAAAGCGATTCTTCTTCACGGCTAAATTTCATTGTAGGCCTCCCTCTTTTTTATAGTCTCGCGTCGCTTTTCGACTTGGGATGATGGTTTTTAGATAAATTTCTGTTCCACGATTCTCGTGGGGAACCATATAAATATAATCATTTACAACAACGAAATAAATTTTTTGATCGGGATATTTTTTATCGTTCGAATTTGGCGCAATTTTCCAAGCGTCGCCCTGGCTTAAGTGGAATACAATTTGTTCAAACGAAATGCCTCTTTCTTTCTTCAGCCAATCGTTTTTCAAGGGATCCCACTCGTAAGTCACTTTTAAAGTGTACATTAAATGCATGTACATATTCAATTAGTTAGTGCATTAAACCAAAAAAAATCGATATACAAATCCCGTCCCAAATCCGATAATTAAAATAGATCATCCAATTAATTCACCGTTAGGGGAGGAAATTTAATGAACGTATCAGCAGCACCGGCATTAGCGTCATCTTCATCGTCGTCATCTACGTCAAAATCGGACGGCCCCAGTTCTCGACCCGGTACGCCACCGCTATCTGGAGGTAGTGACCGCACGCAACAGGCGCCGATAGTCCTTCATCAGCCGATGGATCCGTCATCTGTATCACCACTTCCCGTGCCCGCATCTAGCTCTTCCTCATCGAGCGCAAGTGATGTTCCTGCGCCGGACAGCGCATGTCCTCCATTGAATGCCCCTGTAAAAGAAGCAGAAGAAAAAAAATTGAGCCTGGATGAGCAAAGGCAAAAAGAGCGGAAGGAGGCTCGCGAAAGAGACAGCGCTCATTTGGCGGCCTTACTACAAAAAGTGCCTTTTCAGTCTAGACAACCGGTCAATTACCTCTCAGCAGACGAGGCGGTTAGACGGTCCTTTGTGGACCAGCACAGTAAAGTTAAAACGGCTGTTGAGGACCTTAGAGCACAGATAGCCAGCCAGAGAGATGCAATTGGGCAAAAAGATCTTAGAATAGCAGCCCTTACTCGTGACAATGCGACTTTAACTGAGTCCGTCAAACATAAAGATGAGAAAATCGAAGACTTAACGGCACATAATCGGGAGTTGAACGATGCTTCCGACAGGCTCCACAAAGCTAACGAAGCTCGAGACGCCGAAATAGCTCAACTGCATGAACAGCTTACGGTAGCCAGAGCGCGGGCTGTTGAGTTTCAACAACAGCTTGAAGTGGCGTTTGCCGACCTTAAACTGAATCAGTAGTTAGTAATGCAAGAATAGTGGAACGATGTTGAAAAAAATCCTTTCGGCCCCGCCACTAATACAAGATTTAGACGGGCTGGGCCGATCTGTTGCTCGCAGCATCAAAGAAATGAGGGGGTTGAGTGCTCGGGTGGCTGAACTTAAGGTTGCGTCTGCGGCTTTGAACGACCGCAACGTGGAGCTTTTAGATCAGATTGAAAAACTTAAAAGCGTTTTGGAAAAACAAGGCGTGACTCGCCGCGCTACACAGTTGCTGACCGCAACCATGGATGAAAATGCGGCCCTAAAAAAAGAAAAAAAAGAACGGGAAACCGCCGGAACTTCGGTTGAGGCTATCGCTGAAAGGCTCCAAAGATCCCAGGAAAAGTTGGATAAAATCAGGGAAGAAGAGGCTCAGAGCGGCGAGCGCCAAAGAAAACTAGAGGCTGAGAATCGTCAGTTGAGTGCCCAGGTAGTTCAGTTGGCGTCTCAGGCAAAATTAGCTGCAAAAGAGGCGAGGGAAGAAGCCAGAAAAAGGGATCAGGCGCGTATCGAATTTGATAGGTGGATGGCAAAGAAGAAAGAAGCCGAACGGTATGTCGAAACGGTCCAAAGACACCAGTCGACGCCGAAAGAGCAAAGAGAGGGCATCGTTCGATGGAGCAACCTTACCGCAGAAGTCGACGCGCTTATCGATCAAAAAGCGGCGCTTCAAAAAGCAATGGAGGGTGCAGCTGCCGATTTTGCTCGAAATCAGGACATGTGGGCCAATAGATTAAAAGAAGCCGAAGAAAAAGTAAAAGCGGCTAAAAAGGAAGGAGAGGCCGGTAAGTTGCCGTCCAGTCCGAGTCCTCCACCGTCGACGGTGCAGCGACGGTTGTCGTCGACTCAAGAATCGCCTCCGAATACGCCTGAGAAAAAAAAGGATGGTGGGCTGTTGGCTAGGTTTGGATTTAGACGCAGCTCCTCCGTAAAATATCCTACAGTCGGCGCTCAGACTCTTCAGGCGGCTCTCTCCGCTGATACGCCCTTTAGTTTCGGTAGTTTGAGTGTGGTGAGTAGTCCGTCTTCCTCTCGCCCTGCATCAAAACTACGCATTACCGTCCCCCTAAATAGTCCCGAGGCGATAAAGAGCCCGTCCACCCCAAAAAGCGCTATTTCTCCGGCGGTAAGGTCGCCCGACGCTTCTAAAACAGGGATTCCCGTGCGACGGGGCAGTACCTTGCGTTTAGATCCTCAGTTTAACGTTGTGATGCCGTCGGCAATAAAAGAAGAAGAAGACGACGTCTCGGCAGCCTTGGCAGTGGCTATTCAAGGCTTGCGAGAGCTTGGGGAAAATTCGCCACGCGCTTCGACGGCGTCTAGTTTGATGATGCTGTCCTCTGATAGTATTTGATCCGCTTCCGATGACGGTGCTTAAAAAAATCATTTCGATGTCGATGGGAAGCCACGGACGTAAGTCCGAGGTCGAATTGCTTTTGAGACAAGCCGAGGACGTTATGGCCCGTTTGCGCCGGGAACGCGACGATGCTCGGGATCGTCTGACATTAGCGCAGACTAAAAGAAAGCAAGACGGGCTGCGGCATGGCGAATTCTTGGAGAGCCAGAGGCGACTTTATCTGCAGGTCGTTGCGTTGAAGGAGCAATTGAAGGCCCCTGCGGGTTTGGAGTTGGGGGACCACGTATCGAAATTGCTTGACCGGATAATTGACGAAAAACTGAAATTTTTATCCGACCTAGACGAGACCTACAAAAAACTGGAACAGTGGGGCAACAGCCTTGATGAATCGTTTTGGGGAGATCACGCTCGCCGGCTTCAGCAGAGGCGGGAGGACTTGGAAAAAAAGGGCAAAGAAGATGCGGCCGCTAACGAGGCGCGCGCCGAGCGCTTGCGTGTAGCGGAAGAGGAGCTGGATTTTAAGGTGGTACAGCACATGAATGCAATGGCGCAGTTAGATCGAGTTAAGAAAGAGGCGGAAGAACAGGTTCGGGAGGCGCAGGGGGTCGTGGAGAGGCTTGAGAGAAAAGCGGTCGAGCTAAACAAAGAGACTCACGATAAGGCTGCAAAGTTAAGGAATGCGGAACACATTCAGGAGGACTTGGTTTATGTCAGATCACTACTTTCCGAAATTGCCGCTAAAGCAGCGGCGGCATCAGACGGGCCTCCGGGAACGCCTGGGTCGATTCGCCATCAGGCTGATGCGTTGGTAGCCTCTATAGCGGAGCTGAGAAAAGAAAATGATGGGTTGATGGGAGTGAATGCCGACCTTCACAGACGATTAGCGAGTCAGGCGGTCGCACCGCTGACGCCCGCTTCAGGCGAAAAAAGAGGCAGTATTTCCGTGTCCTCGGCCCAGTTGGTTGCCGCGGCTTTTCCACCCGTAACACCAGATCACAAGGCGCATCAGGATCCGCCTAAAACGCCGGCCTCGTCGGCAGCGAGAGTGAGAAAGCTTTCGTTCGTTTCAATTGTGGGAAAGGCGGTAGCGGCGGCAAAGACGATGGACGAAGCTAAAAAGGTGATCGGTGATGGAATTGCTGCGCTTAGCGCCAAAATTGCGAATGGTACCGTCGACTTGCCGGCGGTGGAGGCGCTGGGAGCCGTGGTACAGGCCACAGAGGCGGAATTGCCTAACGGCGATTTTAAAGACATTAACGCCCGGCTTCGCCAGGTCATCGAGACCTTGCCCGAAAACATCCGAAGGTCGGTGGACGAAGCCTACGGCTCTGACGGGTAGGTTCGTTTATTAGACTTCGGTTACATCTGTTCCGTCGTCCGCATCGGCGCTTCCACCTCTCACTTTCTCGGCAGAAGTTTTTTTGGCCCAGGTTTCGGACGATGGAGCGTTATTTTTTGTTTCCAGCGATAGGATCTGCGCTCTAAGGGGGTTGTGCTGTCGCCGTTGCACACTAAAGAAGATATTTAATTTTATATTACTAATCAGGGCGCTAATTTTTGTACGATTGAATCCTCGATCAATCATGCCTGAAATGCATTCTATGATGGCCTCGTTGACATCGGGGGTGCTTAGCTTAGCCGAATATTTTTTGCCATCTTCATCAGCATTGCTTTCTTGCAGTGCTCTGGCCAGTTTTTCGTAGGTTGCAGGAATTGAATTTTTTGCGTCCGGTCTCGCCAAGAACTGTTGCGCTACTCGTTGGGCTACGGTAATTTTTGTATTTGATCCTTCTTTGGCAGGCAAAGGGTTAGGCGAAACGACTACGGCGACGGACGGATAAGGCGGTCGCGGTGGGCTTGGCGGCGAAGAGCTTTGTTTTGATTCGGCTCCTTCTGCCGCACCGGTTACAATGGCTTGAATTTCCAAACGACCGGCAAACTGCGAGTTGAATCTTGCAGCTTCATCTAGCTTGATATCTTTCAGGGTCTCGGGATCAATTTTTAATTCCTCCAAAACAGCCGCGATTGCTTTTTCGGCATTTTCTTTTTTTGCCGGAGGAATGGCGAGAGTCTCGCTATCCTTGCCGTCACGTTGCCTTATAACAAGGCTGAAGGCGTTTTGGGACTCAAAATGGGTTGCCCAATCACGGCCATATGTTTGGAGCGTTAGCCTAGACCCTTCATCTTGAACTAATCGCACTGTTTCGCTTTTCTTTTCCTCAGCTTCAAGCACCGCATTGCCTAATTCCTTTTTGAGCGCTTCTAATCGGGTTCTAGCGGAATCAAGGGCATTGGCAAGGTAAAGCTCAGGAGTAGTAACCTCGTCGTTCGCCAGGGATGCCGGACGGATCGGGTGTGCAAGAGCGCTCGGCAGCGCATCTATGGTGGCTGAGACGATTGCCGGGGCTACTTCGTCAACAAGCTTTTTGTGATTCTGTTCAAGAACATCTATTTGGTTTAAGGTCTGGATAAGTTCTGTTAATCCTTGTTCAAGCACCTCTAATTGTTTGGCGCGGGGGTCTTCCGCTTTTGACTGAGAGACGGCGGCCGAAAGAGAGTGTGCGCTGGACGCTTCAGGCGTTGGGTATGGACGCGGTGCACTTCCGCGACCAACGCCCATTCCGTGCGACGGAGCAACGCTTACCTTCTCCACATTTTCCTGCTCTTCATCCCCTACAGAGGCGAATGGGTCGCCGTCCGCTTCAACGGAGGATTCCATCGTCGATATTGCTGTTGACTCGTCCATCCGGCGCCCAGGGTTTTGCTGTGCCTTGGCTTGGGCAGATTTTGCCTCCTCTAATTCTTTGGCAGGGGCGTCTTCGGCTTTTGGCTGGGAGACGGCCGAAGGCGATACGGTCTCTGCCGGCGGATGAAGCTGCGCTTGAGGGTGGGGTTGTGAGCGAAGCTTTTCGAATTCTTCTAGTAGCTTTGCGTAATCCCTTTTTAGGGTGACGCCAGTAAATCTTTTGGCTGCTCGCACCTGCATTTTTGCTACGTTGAGCTCGTCCGTTAAGAGGGAGATTCGAGTATTTAATTTTTTAACTTCTTCTTGATGTTTCTCAAGGTCTCTGGTAGCGGCACTTTTTCCTGCTACCTTAAGTTCTTCAGTCAAGCGACCATTGGCTTCCTGTGCCACTTTAACTTGACTCTCTAACTGGCGAACCTGATCTGAAAGGAGTGCTACCCTAGCCTGGCGTGCTTCTTGGTCCTGGCGACGCTTTGCCTCGGCAGGCTCCAGCTGGGCTATTATCGCCTTCAAGTCCGTTATTTCTTTTCTCAATGCTTCGAAAGTCGATACAAGTAAAGAATGGGGATCGGCATCCGCTTTGGGGGCCAACGGGTCAGACGAACGGGGGTGACTTTGGATGATGAGAAGATGCGTTTTGTCAACCGCTTCTGCCTTTTTTTCAAGTTTGGCCTTTTCGTCCTTTAATTTATCCCTCTCAGCTACAATTCTATCCTGATCCGCCTGGGTTCCTTTTGGCCTTTTTTCTAGCTCGTCTGTTTTTTTCGCTAATTCAACTTCTTTTTCTTTGAGTTTGGTATCTAGATCCTTGGCCTTTGCTTTCAATTCGTCATGTTCTTTTTTTGGAACGGAATCGGCTTTGGGAACGGAATCGGCGAGCTTTCGAGTCAGATCATCGACTTCGGCCTGTGCTTTTTTCTTAGCATCCTCAACAGCTTCAAGCTCTTCTCTTGTATGCGGGTGTTTAGCAAGGTCATCTTTTAATTCTTCGACTTTTCTTTCAGCGTCGTCTTTTTTTAGATTTGCAGTGGCAGCTTCTTCTTTTGATTTTGCCGCAGCATCTAATGCCGCGTCACGTTTTTGATCAGCTTCGGTTTTAGCTTTGGCGTCCAAGTCAGACTGTTTGACGGCGTCGTCCTTTTTTTGATTTGCAGCGTCAGCCTCTTCTTTTGATTTTGCCGCAGCAGCTAATGCATCTTTTTTTTCGTTCTCTGCAGCTTCTGCTTTTTTCTCCGCAGCGGCTTTTTCTTCATTGGCTTTCTTTTCCGTTTCTTTGGCCTTTGCAATTTCCTTTTTTGCGTCCTTAATGAAATCTGAAACGGCTGTTCCAACCGGAACCTTCACGTCGCCGTCGCTGGTCTGGAAAAGACTCATCAACGTTTGATAGAGATTGAAGACTTGGCTGGGAGCCGCGGCGCCTGTTTTTTCTACTAACTCTTTCAATGTTTCTCTTATCCCGCGCAGTTCTGCCAGAAGCTCGGCTGAAACGGGAGTGGCTTGGGGATGTGAATTAAGGGTATTGGTGTTGCCACCGCTGGAAATCCGGATATGGGGTCGCCGACTATGAGCTCGGTTGCGACCAGAATTTGATTTCAAATTGTCGCCGAGGTCTTCAATATCAATCTCTACTCGAGCGCGTTGTGGAACGGCTCCTTGACCGCTAGTTCTGCCGGATTGTTTTTTTTCAGGTTCGTCCTCTTCGCCGTCGGAGACTCCTTTTTTACTCTCGACATTCCGCTTAAATGCCTGAATTCCGTGTCTCTTGCGATGACGCAAGAGAAGTCGATCCGCCTTCTCATTAAGAGCATCGTCGTCGGCCTCTTTTTTATTATCTTTAGGCGGACTCGGAGGCGGGTTCATACTTGGCGCTTGCTGTTGCTTCGGTTCGAGATTTTTTGCCTTTGCGTCGGGAGGGTCTATCCATTCACGTTCCGTAGCCTTCGATCGCAGCATGACGCTGATATTCACCTGCGCAATCGCAATTGCTTTTAAGATTAGAAGTAGGTTGCTCGGGGTTGAGGGAGCGGCGGGTCCCGGGATGGGCGCATTGGATCTTCGTTCTAATTCATTTGCGAATGCTTCAATTTTTTTATAATGCTCAGAAGTATGCTCATGATCTTCTTGCGAAACCGGCGCTACCTGACTTTTTAGGAGTTCAGATAGGCCTGAAAGGAGTTCAGCGCTAGATTCGGCCTTTGCCCCTAAGGTTTTTAAATGCCCCTCAATTTTCTTGAGGCCGTTTTTGATGAGGCCATCGTCACTTCCAATTTTGGGCGGACCCTCGTCAGTTATTTTCTGTTGTTCCGAGACAATCTGGAAATCGTCGATCAAGCCCGCGATATTTTTGGGATCTGACTCGGATCGGTATAGGTAGCTTTGACACACCGCCGCATTCCGGGAGGCTGCTAGTTTTATGGTATGCATCTGTTCTCGGAGTTTCTGCTTCTGCGATCCCCCAGAATCGGATGAATCAGATGACTGGGCATAGGATTGGGGGGAAAGTTTGCTGGCGTTTCGCTCATAATAAGTTCTTAGCTGAGGAGCTATTGGCAAATTGGTCGAAAATTCGGATTTCCATTGATCGTATGTGTAGCGACCGGTTAGCTGAGTTGCGACTGGTGTGCTTGACGGAGGGGGTAGTTTTGCGGGGTCATCCTTGGTAGTCGTGACCGATTTGGTCTCCCCGGGGGCGCTAGGGGCGTTTGATAGCCCGTTTCGTAGGCCGCGGTGGACATAGGGATAGGATGGAAGAGCTAACGCGTTCGCCGGCAACTAAAAACCCTCCCTCATTTACTTATGATCCTTAAACTTAGCGTCGTCATCAAATGCCAACTCTGCCGATTCTGTCAATAGATCGTCCCAAGCGCCGCTTGGCGGTAGGGCGGGCCTCGTTACTGCCAACACACCCGAAGAAGGCCGAATATTTTCAGCCGTTCCCCTCGGCAGCAGCCAGCCGAAGTACTCCATTGCTTGTCTGAGTAGGTCGGCTTGCCCGTGTCCGTTGATTTTTAAGTCTTGTCCGCCGGTGGTTTTTACGTTCGTGAAATTGTCGCTTTCCATAACCAAGTCGCCGGTCTGACGGTCAAATCTGATGAAGAGTTGGCCATTGGACTCGGCTTTGATTCGATCCAGTAGCATTTGAATATGATCTTCCATATACCGTTTGGCGCGTACCACGTCTTCCGAGACGCCGGCGGGGTCGGCTTGCATTTGCTTCCAATCCCAGAACCGGATTCGGTCGGCGGGCCTGTTTCCTCGGGCGGCCTTGCTAAAGGCGGGTCGTTTGGCGTCGAAGGAACCTTCTCTCAGCGTGTCGCGTTTGAGCTCGCTGAACAGGTGCCGGGCGAATTGGTTTTCTAATGTCCGTCGCGCGGCGCGGCCGGGTAGGTTGGGATCGTTTAATGGGTCGGGGGTTGGCGTTGAGTGAAGCGCTCGTACCATTTCCAGCCCGGTCATAAACAGCGGCGATCGCCGAATAGCCGTGTTGGTGGAGGGGTCGGTGAAATCAACTACCGCGTCGCGGGTCTTCGCGTCGCTGGCCAGGCTGGCCCGGAGGAGAGCCTTGACGTCATCGGCTTTCCATTTGTTGTCTAAATCGGCGGTTGCGGTTCGGGTATGTGCAAGTGTGTTAATAACAAAGGGTGCAACCTCAAGGGCCTTTTGGGCTTTTTCAGCGGATTCGGCGACTGCTTTAAAAACACCTATGTTAAGAGCTGCGTTCGTTTGGATCGCGGCTGCATTCGCTGCTCGGCTTAATGCATCTGCGTTGGGTAGTATTCTAACCACAGGGTTTGTCAGGTTTGCCAACGCGGCGCTTGCGTCACGAGCGGATTTTGCCGAAACGTTGATGTTTATATTTGCCGCTGCTTGTGCAGCATTTCCTGCTGCTGTGGCTGATGCGACACTACTTCCGAGTTTTAAAAGGTTAGCGTCATACGCGTCCTGCCATACTTTTCCATCCGCTTCCAGTTTCTTGGCCGCCTTAACGGCGTCGTCGGCGGCTTTTTTTATGTCGGCGAAGTCTTTTTCCAGTTTTTTGGCGGATTCGTCTAAGTTCCTCAGCTGCGCCTGGGCGGCTTGGAAGCGGGCCAGGAAGCGGCGTTTTTCGTTGACGGAGAGGACGCTCTTGGCGTCTTGGCCGCGGGTGTCCGGATTTAGATGCTGTTGGCAGATGGTTACCAGCGCTTGCAAGTGTTTTTGCCTATCCGCGTCGATTTCATCGGGGTGGGCGGTGACCAGTGGGACGGCGCGTTCGAGTAAGCCTACTGCGGTTTCCAGCGATTGGCGTTCTACTTCTTTTTGGGCGCGTAGGGTTCCGGGCGACTCTGTCCATTTGCTCGATTTCGTGGCTTCGTCGTGCCAGGTTTTGAGCTGATGGACGCCGTTTTTGAGCTCGTCCCATTTTAAGGCAACTGCTGCTTTGGGATTATGGCCTATAAGCAGGTCGGTAGTGACAGTTACCGCCGCGGACGAAGGCGCGGGAACCTTGGCCTCGCGCAGGCTTTGTTCCAGGGCCGAGTAGTCGTGTTGTAGGGCCAGTTGTTCTTGCAGCTGGTGCGCCTGCTGGTCTTCCAGTTCGGCGGCGACCCGGAGGGGGTCTTCGGCTGCCAGCATGTCTTCGAATGGGGGTCTTACCTGTTCCCGCAGTTGGGCTTCGGCGTTTGCAAGGGCTTCAAGCGATGGCGTTCCGAAGAATCGGCCGCGAATTTCGTAATATTCTTGGTCAGATAGAGGTGCCTGTTTGAGGGTTTTGATTGCTTCCATGAAAGCGTTGAAAGTATCTTGTGTGACCGGTTGGTTCATGACGAGGTTGTCAATCTCGTTTTCAACCCGGGCCTCAAGGAGCGGCGGCGGGCCGACGGATTCTGCGATTTGCCTTGCCATGGTTTTTTTGGCCTCGAATACAAGATCCCCAATGGCCTTATTTTGAGCTGGGGTTAAAGGAACGTTGGCGTTTGCGTTTGCAGTTATGTCGGCCAAGAAAGCCACCGGATTCATGTTCTTGACCAAGTGATCGTCTATCGCTTTTTCGATAGCGGCTGTAGCCGAGTTTGCGGCTTTGCCAAGAATTGCAGCGCCTTCAATCGTCGCGGCGTACGCTGCCTTGCTTCCGTTGATATAACTTTTAATGGCGCCGTCCAGGGGGGTATAACCTCGTTGAACTCGTTCCCACAACGCCCATTGGTCATTCCCGTTTACTAGGCCGGGGGCGGGATGGTTTTTATGAAACGCAACCAGCTTTGCGAAGACCGCTTCACCCGCCCCTGCGTAGGACGTAAGATCGGCGTCAGAAGGCTCCCCGGCGACGAGTGGGTTTGCTATCCCTCTGGAAGGATTCGCTATGGCATGGACTGCGGTTCTCAATGCACCAAGGTCTTTTTTTGCGTTGTACTCTTCGAGGGCCTTTCTCGCCAGATCCGGTTCGTTAGGGCCGCCCTTTGCCGAGAGGTCTTCAAGGTCTTTAAATTTTGCTGTTTGAGTCCGGATGTATGTCTGTAAATGTCCCCAATTTCGGGTAAACGGCGCCATCTGTAGCCCGTGCGGTTCCGGCGGCGTAAAGCGTCCGAGTTTTTGAACCAGGTCTCGCGTAGCGTCGAAGTGCGCCAAGTGGACGTTGGCCGCGGTGCGTGTGTAGGCGTGGTTTTCGGGCTGGTTAGCGTTGGTCAGATGGAGTTGAAATAGTAAGGTGTTTAATGCCGCGATATCTCCGGTTTCAGCGGGTGTTAAGGCTGGTGGGGGAACAAGATTCCATAAGCCGGTGATATAGTTTTGTAAATTTCCCGCGCCAGCTTCTCTCGCTAGCCTTTCCTGACTTATTTGCGGTTCATTCCCAACAAATTGACCGACGCCTGGCATGCGACCGCGATTTATGATTATTAATGCCTTCGCAAATAAGGGAGGATAGGCTCCTTCTAATTTCAGTTCGCCGCGTACTTCTTTTCGAGATTGGATTTGGATATGGATATCCATTTTTTGCAATGTATTGAAGGCACTGTCCCTTGCTTGCGTGAGTGCGTCCGTTTTTGCGGGGTCTATATTAAGTCTCAATTCTTCGTTGCGTCGTTTGAGATCAACCACGGCGCGGGTGTAGGTGGGGTGCAGGCGGTAAGCCTCGACGCGATCGTCCAGTTCTTTGGTGTCGACCGGAAGCACGGGGCGTACGGCCAGGGGGCCCTGTGTGTCAGAGAGCCAATTTACGAGCATATCGCCGAAACCCCTGGCTGCTTTATTATTCTCGACCAGAAGTGCAAACTTTTGTGCTTCTTCCGCAGCCTTTTCGTTTCGTTTTGCGCCATGGATCGACGCTTTTTGATAGAAATGGGTCATAAGCGCGTCGCGAAACAGGTCTCTATTGTGCTGCTTCGCTAAATCTACGGTTTGATTTCCTATTCTTAGGTTCATATGGGGAATATTGGTCATTATCCCGTCATGGTTGGTTACTCCTCCATCTGTGGTCCAGGTTGGGCTTGTAACAAGTATATCCAGGCTTTTTAGGTGTTGATCTGCGGTCTTCTTTTCTATGGCCTCTTGCAATTCGGCCGATATCGGGATTGCGTTTGGCAGGGAGCCTTCCAAAACGGTTTTGGCGACCTGCGCGGTTTCAGCTTCCAATTTTAGTTTGGCTGCTCTGGCGTTCAGACTGGCGCTTTTTTCTTTGGCGTTGAGGACGGTGGGGTAGTGGGTGCGCAGCCATTTGACGTCTGTCACGTCGGCCAGTTTGCCCGGCAAATGGGCGACCGCGTCGTCGACGGCCTTGGCGGCTCTGGCTTGCGCGACTGCAAAGCTGCCCTTGACTCGCGCTTCGTTGGCGACCAGAAAATCTTTGACCACGTTTTCGAACTCGGTCGCGCTATAGGCTCGGGTTCGCCCTGCTCCCGATTGACGCGGCAAGCGGAAGACGGCTTTGATCTCGCGGTGCATTTCGGCCAGCCTGGCTTGGTTTTCCTCGCTGGGTTCTGTTTCTTGTTTGTGGGCGGCGGCTAAATAGGCGTTGGCCAGTCTGTCCAGTTCGTCTATGCCATGGCGAACAAGGAAGGTGTTTAATCGGCCGTTGACCTTATCGTCTTGGGTTTCGTCGTGGCCGTACGCCAGCAGCTGACGGGTTAGCTTTACCAATTCCGCCGCCTGGCGCGGGTGGCTGATCAGTTCTTTGCGTCGACGGAGGGCGTGTTTGAGTACGCCCTGGGCAGCTTTACCGGCGGCGCTTTCGTAGCGGGTTAGATCGGCCTCCGACAGTTCCGATTTGGGCCGCTCGTTGGGCAGGACGCGGTGAGGGTCGCTTAATACCTCGATTAGACTTGGCGCCAAAACACGGAAGCGTGTGCCGTTAATGTTGTCTGCATAAGGCGCCATTGCACCCCCGTTCGCCATTTTAAGCGGGTCTAACAATGTATCTGCCTCGGCGATCCATTTCAGGAGGCCTTTGAACCGGTCAACCTCTTTTTGGTCTCGCTCCGCAAAAAAGAAATCGTTGAGGTTGCCCAAGGCTTTCAGGACTTCGAAGATGTAACGGCTTGGTGAGACCAGGTCGTCCGGGGGTATTCTGAGCTTAATCGTGGCGGGAGTGACCGCGTTTTCTTTTGTGAAAAGTTCGTATAACATTACGTCTTTGCGGGGTTCCGGGAGGCCCTCTTTCCAGGCTGTCGGGATGCCCTGTTTCCAGGCTGGGTGGATCTCTAACTTCCCGGATTCCTTGTCTATTTCTCTCAATGGAATTAATTGCCCATTCTCGTCTCTGGGGAAAGGCATATCCATTAAAGCGGCATTGGCGGCGCGCAGCAGCTCCATCCGGCCCGCGTTTTGCGCTGCCATGGCGTTTGAATTTACGGTTTTTATTTCCAAAATCGCTGCGGGGTCGATGTGCGTATCGGCGACCATCTCCTTCAACACTTCGGCGCCCAGCATCGCCTGGTCTCTCTTTATTTTCCATTTGGCCTCGATAGCCGCCTCTTTCGCGGCTTCGGTAGCTTTGTGATGCTTTTTGAGCGCTTTGGCGCTTTCGATCGATTCTTTTAAGTAGAACTGGGTAAATCTAATATCGTTAAGGGTTTTTTGTTTTTTGGCGAAGGGCCCATTTAGCAGTTTGAGAGCGTCGTCGTATATTTTTACGATGGCTGCGCGTGTCACAGTATGGCTGTTGGACTTAACATCCCCTAGGTTGAATGCAGCTTGAAATTTTGGGCCTAGAGCCTTTATATCGTTTTCGGCTTTTTCCGGAGAAATAGGTTCGGCCGGAGGAACACCGACACCCAAGAAATGCGCAACAATGGCTTTAAAATCTTCCAAACCTTTATGCAAATCAAACTCGGCGTTGCCAGCTATTTTTGCTACCGGTTTACTGGCTTCATCTAATAATTTTTTGGCCGTATCGAATTGTGCCTGAATGTCTCTGGATAGCGCGTCGGCATTGGGCTGGAAGGGTGCAGCCTCCGCTGCCACAGTTTTCGTCCTTGCTTCCAGAAGCGCATCTTGCTTTTTGAGGTCCGTGACGGTGGCTTCGGCTTGATCGGCTTTGACGGCCTTCTTGCCATCGATCAGTTTTTCCGTGCCAGAAATAAGCTTGTGGTGCGCATCCGCTTCGGCAAAGGGAATGGTGTGGGTTAGAGATTTGGCTAATTCTTTCTCCAGGTCCTCGATTGCCTTCTCGACCTCCGGAGGCGTTGCGGCCGTAATTCGTGTCTTTAGATCGCCTACGTATTTTTGACGCGCTTTTAGTTCCGCAACCGTATCGCCTGGGCTCAGAGGGATGGTATAGGGTGGAACCAGTGCAACCGCCGGAACGATAGCTCCGGGCGTTGCTTTGATGATGGCGTTGGTAAGGGCAATTTGGGCATCCAGCTCGATGACCAGCGGGTGTGTCAGCCAATTTAAAGACTTGTCTAGCTCGGCTTTTAGATCGTTGATCCCTTTTTTGACGGCTGCATGAGCTCCGACGAATGCAGCATCCTTTTGGGTGTCTTCGACGTTTTTACGAAGTTTTTGTAGTTCTTGCACCGTTTCATCTCGGCTCAGTGTTTTGGCAATAGGTGGAATCAGAGGCGGGAGGGGCGGAGCGACAGCCCCGGGTGTTGCAACAAGGGCTCTTATCGTACCTTCAATTGCGTTATCGAGTGTTTTCTTTAGACCGTCTGCTGGGAAAGGCCCCGCGGGTATGGCGCCATAGACCGCGCGAAGCGCCGGAACCGCCGTAATTGCGTCGGAAACTGCTGTAAGTTTTGATAATTCCTTTACCTCCAAATCCTTTCTTTCTGCTTTAACAGGATCAGAGACCTTTGCAACCGATTGAGCGAAGCTTACTAACGCAACTTGCGCACGCGCTTCTTGCTTGGGGGTTTCATTTTTTTCGAGGTCATCGGATTTATGGTCAAGTTCCTTTTTCTTCGCTTCGTTTTTGCTGAAGCTGTGCATATAGGTTAGATGTTCGCGGTAGGCGTTTAGGAGATCGCGGGTGGTTTTGGGTAGCGGGGGGCGAATGTGGGTGATGTCCGTGGTTCTGGCAAATGGGATGCGCGGCGGGTGGGCGTCTCCGAAAAGGAATTGCAGCAGCCGGCGGTTCGACTTTTTTTCCGCGTCTTTGAGTCCCACGTCGTTGTTCAGCTTTTCAATCAGGGCATTGAGCACCAGCCTGTCGATGTCTCCGATTTTAGTTCGGCTTACGGGACGTGACGATCCGGGCGCGTCGGGTTCGAAAAGGTCTTTTTTGAGTTCGAATTTTGTTAGATCTATCCTACCGCTGTCTTCAAACAAACTCTTGGCCGCCGCCGTTTGCAGTTCTTCGGCAAGCCTTTTTTTGGCATGAAGCAAATCGGCTTTGGCTTCGCCATCGGTGGCCATGCGGGTTACCCATGCGTTCAGGGTTTGATTTAGTTCATGGTTAAATTGGTTGTCGGGAGTGCTTAACGTGGCCGCCATCGAGTCGACATCGGCGACCGCGCGTTTTTGGACGGCGGTGACTGCTTTTTGGAGTTCGGCTGCTTCGTCTGTGCCTTTTCTACTTCCCGCGTCGAGGTGTAGCAACCTCTGCAACTCGACGAGGTGCAGATTTAGACCTGCGTAATTTTGGTGGGCGTGCCAGGTGGCCGACCGATACCAACCGCCCTCCGTTTTCTCGGCTCCGGTTTTTAGTAGACCTTCCAGCTCGCCGAATGATTCGAATATGTGTTGGTTGTTATGAGTGGAACGGGTGTCGACAATGCTTTCGAACGAGACTTTAAGGTCGCGAAGCACCTCAAGCAGATGTTTGGTGATCGATTTTTGCTCGTTTGCTTCGGAGGATCGGTTTGCTTGAAAGGCTTTGGTTGCTTTGGTCTGGATAGTTTCGGCGTTTTGGATCATTATATCAATAAAATTTAAGCATTGCTCCGCACGATTTTTCGGTAATTTCTTGCGGCCAATACTCTCGGCCTGCTGATCTGCAAAGTCCTTGTTAGCCACGGGCGCCCTAACTAAAGCCCCATAGTTTAGGATGCCTTCCTTCTGAACGTCTAAATGAAACTCGAGGTCGCTTACAGTTTGGAAGGCCTTTAGGATGTCTTGATAAAATAGGATCTGTTCCTCAACCATCCGGACTGCAAGATTCCCGGCCTCATCTGTGTCGTTCAAGCGTTCGTAGGCCTTGTTTTTGGACATTTTATCGGAATCGGCGCTTAGCTCATTTTTGAGGCGCTGCGAGTTTTTGAGCGCCCGGTCAATTTCTTTGAGGTCCGGGGTTCCGCTTGGATCGATAAACGTTCTCAGCGCATCGGCAAATTTTTCTTCGGCTGATCGGCATGTTTCCTCAACCATGTCCGCGTCCTTAAACGCCGGAGAGTTTAACTTTTCGTCGGACCGGAATTCGTTAAGCTTGGCGTAAACATGGCTGGCGCTGCTGTGCGTTTCGGCCAGGTTAATTTTCATTTCGATTTGCGCTTTAATTGTTTGGTGAGGGTCGAGGGCGGCCATTGGAGGAAGAGGATCGCTTAGGTCATTTTTATGAGGAGTGATGCCGGCCACCGGAAGGGTGCTCAGGTGCGCGGCCATCCGCGCTTGTCTGGAGTCTCTTTCTTGTCCGCCCAGGCGTACCCTGAGGAAAGTAAGGAGACTGTTTTTCGCTTCTTCCGACGCATTCTCAGTATGCTTGCTTCGGATAAGGAGGATAATTTTCGGCAACCGCTCGCGGAGCTTCTCGCGATCACCCCGCTGACCCTCTCGCGATTCGAGGTCATGGATCAGCGCATGAAAAACGGCTTCGGGCGCGTCGCCCACTTGTTGTTCGTATGCTAAAAGAGTCGCCTCTACCGCTTTTCCAAGGAGAGCCTCCGGGTCAAATCCTTTAATAGGAGGGTTCTCCGGATTTATGCTAAGTGTGTCCGCTGCTCTGACCGCCCGTTCCGCATAGGCGGTTAGGACTTCCCCGTCATCTTGAAATTCCATTTCTTTGAGTGTCTTAAGGGAATCACGCACTTTCATTTCGTCCCTATGGTCGGATTTTGGATTGTCGTAAGGAACTTTGTCGTCTCGAATATCGTTGGCGATGGCCTTGGATAACGCGTCCGCCATGGAAAACGTCTTGGCCAATCGATTGGCGACGCTGGGGGGATCGCCCTTAACGTCTTTTTCATATTTCTTTTGCCCCATCGACGCCGCCCAGTCTTCCCTGGACTTGGGGGTGGCTAGCGCGAAATTCAAGAAAGCCGCGACGTCCGGTTGCTTCTCGTCAATGGCCGCGTCCACCAGGGTTTCGCCAGCAGACTTGGAAGCGATTTTGTGATCCGGAGCGGGGAAATCCGCCGGAATGTCAAATACCTTGAAATCCAGTAACGCTTTGCCAAAATCGTCGCCCAACGCTCGGCGCATTTCCGGTCCCTGATCCTTTGCTTGAATGGCTCGGCGCAGCGCAATCAGACCTGCTTGGTCGTTATCTGCTGTCAGCTTCGACAAAAACGAAACAAGTACATACTTGCCGAACGTGGTTTTTAGATCCAGGCTGTCGCTTCGCAAATGGCCGGCCAGTTCTTTGCTTGACCCCAAATGAGAGACGAGTTGACCTGCAAATTGGTTGGCCAGATGAAAGACCGCGAAATCACTTAGGTTTCCATGTTGAAGCGCATTTTCAAGCGCTCGGAGTCGTACGTTGATAAATCCCTTAGGGTCGGTGGGTCTGGCAGGAAAGTCTTTTAGAGGTAAAAGTAATCCTATTTCCTTTTCCGCGCTTCCCGCCTCGGCCAGAGTTTGGGGTGTTTTGCATAGCTCCGGGTTTCCCTTCAGCTTTGCGCTCAGGCGTTCCGCTTCGTCGCTTGCCCTGCGTACGGTCGCCGCTCCCCTGGAGAGGGGGTAGGCCGGCCCATAAGAACGTGATAGTACGTGTGCCATAGTAGTTGAAGTCCTATAATTATTTTAATTGCAAAACGATACTCATGTCATGATCGAGCCTTTAAAAACAGTTAATGTATGGATTTTTTTTGATTGGTTTTTTTGGCCGTATCGCCACTGGTATTATGCCCGCTTTGGGTTAAAATGAAACCGTGATTGAGAAGTCCCGTCTCCTTAAACATCTCGTGGCATGCCACGGCCAGCACGTTTTGGTGTTGGGCGATGTGATGCTCGATGAATATCATTGGTGCGAAGTGGATCGTATTTCTCCGGAAGCGCCGGTGCCCGTGTGTCGCGTGATCAAGACGACCTTGGTTCCCGGCGGAGCGGCCAACGTGGCGCATAATATTCAGGCTTTGGGCGGCACGCCGTATTTGAGCGGGGTGGTGGGCGTGGACAGTTCCGGCGAAAAGCTGGTCTCGGAATTGGCCAAATATCGCATCGGGGGCGAGG
>CAYGHZ010000011.1:2348-21901 GCA_964349635.1 uncultured Candidatus Marinamargulisbacteria bacterium | reverse complement strand
AAGTATAATTATCATAATTAATTTATTTAGCTACACAAACAGGCTCGAAAATCCTTCCAACGTCACATCCGCCTCTAACTTAACCTCGGAAAGTTTAGCGAGCACCGCCTTTTCCACCTCATCATAGATGCGACGTTGAGCGACGGCGGGCAGGATGCTGGGCATCGCCGCCATTGCGCGGGTTTTAATGGATTGGCGAACCCCTTCTGTAACGGAATCTTTGAGACCTTTAGTATCCGTCGTGGCCCCAATCAACAATTTACCCATCTCCAACACAAATTTACGGCGATAATCGGACGCAATATCTTTTTCTAAAACACTAAGAACTTCGTCTCGAATTTTAGGCTGCGCCAACATCTCGGTCACGTGTTTCTTTACAACCAACTCGACGTCATCAGGAATCGTGCCGGAAGCGAGCGCCGCAATATTTAGTTTCACCTCGTCGAGATTAGCCAACGACCGAATCACCGCATGGCCTGCCTTATTTAAAACATATTTTACGGCCTCGCTAGACGCCTTTTCATCGACCATTGCGCTGAATTGCTTCTGAAGCTCCGCCTGGATTTTAGAATCCTTCAAAACCGACTCGCCAAGATTCGTAACCGCAGCCTCAATCGCGGTCCTGATAGTACCGGAGACTCTACCCCCAACCAACCGATCAAGTCCCCGCGTGATCTCAGCTTGGACTTTGGAATCCTGCATCACGATGGGCAAGGCAGACGCCAGCAGATCCTGGCCAAATTCCGTCGCGGACCCCTCGCCGCTAAGCAACCCAACCACTTGTTCTTGAGTCTTCTCTAATAATTTAGATAACTCGTTTACAGTCTGGGTATCCAACGTACCGGAAAGGCGAGCCGTGAGCTGATCATTCATTTCAGATTTAACTTTCGGGTCGCTTAACAGCAAAACGGCCGAAGACTTTGCGGAATCCACCGACGGCGACGCGGCATTTTTAATCAGGCCTGCCACCGTTTTCTCTTCCATTCCTGTTTTTAAAGAAATCAGGTTAGCCATAAAACCAGAAAATTGCGGGGTCGTTGCCATGTTCCGGAACGTTACTGCAAGCGTTTCAAATTCTTTGGTTCTCGTACCCAGCTTATGAAGCAATTTTTCGGGATTAAACAGCAGTTCGGGAGCCGTCTTAACCAACGAGAGAATCCGGCCGTCGGCCAATGACCTCACAAAATCCCTGAATCGATCGGAATTAACCAGCGCCATCGTCGTTTTGGCAAATTTTTCGTGACGGGCATGATCAGCTCTTAAAAACGTTTTTAAATGAGGATCGTTTACGACTTTAGCCAAGGCCTTTTCGGTAAACTTGGAATCGTCGCGACTGACCGTGATCTGACGAGCGCAAATCGTTGCCACGGCTTCCCTCATTCGCACTTTAAGCAACGCCGCCTGCGCCGGAGGCACATCCAAGGGGGCTTCCAGTTTTTTCAGCAAATCATCGAAACGATACGCTTTGAGCTTCACGCCTTGCTCCGCCAAGAGATTGCCGCCGGCAAACCGGTTCTCAAAATCGGCAACCACAAGCTCCATCTGGGCCTGAGAAACATCCGTCGACGACAGTTCAGCCCTAAGCTGTTTACCGAATTCTGCCTTTGACATCACTCCGCCTTTTTCTAACAACCCGTTTTTTTGTAGCGAGCTCAGGAATGCCAACTGCTTGTCCCTTGGAACCATCGCTTCTTCTACCAATCGGCTTGCCGGCAGCGGATTTAGAGCCCCGGCCACCGCCCCGCCGATCGAGGACCCCGCAACCCACAACCCTAGTCCTGCTATCGAAGGACTGGCCAACCTTAACCCTAGGCTGACACCAAACCCCATTTGGTTGTTAAGCTCGGCGCGAAAAGCCTCTACCTTCTTAAGCTCGCCGGATCCCAGTCCCACAATAACCTGTTTAACAGATTCCGCAGCCGTCTTTACCGACTCTTCGACGCTGCGCGGCAAGGCCCGGAATATCAGGGGAAGTTCTACCTTCGACGACTCCACAATCTCAACAAAATGTCGCATCGCCTTCACCGGATCGCTGACCATTTCCTTTTTGAATTCTCCGGCAAATTTTTCAAGATCCTTAAGAGTCTTTTCCGCTTTTTTCAATTCTCCCGGTCCACTAGCGACAATTGCATTTTTCATAGCAATAACAGTGGCCGGAATTTTCTCATCCAACGTTCCGTGTAAAAGAGCGGGAACTGCAATTTTTGTTTTTTCCAAGACTTCAATCATTTTTTTGAGACCGTCGAACGGACTCTTGGCAATTTCCGGAAGAACGGCGGCCAAAGCCCGACCCTGCTGCGCCATCTCAGAGACGGTATCGACGCTGCTTAACGTCTTTTCCGCCGTCTTGACCGCAACCGCCTCAAACTGCCGAATAAATCCCTCGACGGTTTGCGTCATTTTCACTACCTCGTCAATTTTTTGAATCACCGCATCTTGGACTTCGGTGATCCGATTTTGAACGACGGTTTTGACCATCTCGGGAAACTTTTTGAGTTCTTCCGGGGACAATGCCTTCAGCTTGTTTTGGAGCCACGGCCCAACAAAGGCATCAATTTGTCTGGACATCGGCAATTGGCCAAGAGTCTGAACCGGAGACTTGGCCGCGGGAGCTAAATGCGCTTCCAAGGCGTTGGCAAACGCTTCCAGATGCGTCGCCAGCTGTTGGGACATTTCAGCTGACACCGTACGCGCGGCCTCGCCCGCCTTATGCACGGAGGCAGCGGCGCTTTTCATTCCCTGCATCCCTAAATTTGAAAGTTCTCTCATAAGCCAGCCTTGATTATTTCACAAATCGCCGCGTGATGCGATTTGATATCACGGGCTAACTGAAGAATGCCGTCATGAAACGCCTTCATGTAAAGCGACCCCGCTTTCTCGTTGTTTCGATACAGCGTTAAATCGTCCGTCTTAAACGTCAGTTTATCCGTCACATTGGCGCCTCGTTGAAGAAGCTGCAACGTTGTACGCTGAACCTTTAGCTTATAGGTCTGATTGGCAACCACGAAGGCATCTATTCCAGGCCTCACCAAGTTCTTTATCTCCGATACCACAGATTCCATCGGCGAATGCGCGCCTACAAAGCCGGCGGATTCGAGATACTCCGCGAGTGTCTCCTTGCGCTGCAAATCATTAATATCAATCGATTTTGGACTATATGACATTCCCCACCCCGAAAAAATTTAACCAAGTTCAGATATTAACTTATTTGAATAATCCAGGCGATCCGAAAGCCTGCCGGCAATAGACTCCAAAAACGCAATCGCCAGATTGGGATTATCCAATTTCATCCGTTCCAAATTTTTTGTCGACAGATAATAAAACGTACTATCTTCTTCCGCGATCAACGACGCAGACCGTTTAACGCCCCGGACAACCGCCATTTCGCCGACAATCGCGCCTTCTTTGATTTTCTTAAGAGGAACTTTCCTTCCCATTCGGTCTTCCAAATAGATAAACGCACGGCCTTTTTCCATAATATGGATGCTGTCGCCCTGATCTCCCTGCTTAAACAAATATTGTCCCGCCTTCAGCTTTTTTTCCTGCAAGTAGGGGATAAACGAATGGGCAACCGCCTTATCGCCAAACCAATCGGCCAGCAACTGCTCAATCGTATGGCTGACAGATTTACCTACTTCTTGTTCCCGAATAATATTTTCTTCACACCATTCGATCCCCTGCTCAAGATCGTCAAAGACAAGATCTTGTTCGGAAATACAACCGGAAAATAACAGTTGCTTTTTCACAAGATCCGGAACCGCCGTCAAAATCATTTTTGCGTCGGATTTCTCAATTATTTTCTTGATTTTGATGAAGCTATAACACGCCGACGAATCCAACCCTTCCACCAAACGAAAATCAAAAAGCAAATTCTTGGCGTCCACCAGGTCAGCATCATTCAAACGATGTTTTACCAAATTGTAGAGACCATGGGCGGTGCCAAAGAAGATATAGCCTTGCAGGACAACCACCGACGTTTGACTACCGTGATGATGTAATATTTCGAATTCTTGCACGCTCCGCTCCACATTGCTTAATTTTACATCCCCTGAAAACAAATGCTTCACAATGCTAATGCGGCTATACCGAATCACAAACAAAATGGCCGAGAGCACCACGCCCAAAAGCAGCCCTTGTAAAAACCCTACTTTAATAAACGAAATAAAAATAATCACAATCAACGCATATTCAACCCGCGATACTTTGAACCACGAGTCATAAAGCCATTCGATCAAAAGCCGAACGCCAAAGAACAATAACAGCCCTCCCAATATCGGCTTAGGAAAATAATAGACAATAGTCCCCGCGCCAAAAACAGCTACCAACCCGCAAAGCAGGACAGCGATCAAACCGGGAACGCGATTGGTTGCGCCCGCTTCGTGATTAGCCCGGGTAAAAAAGATGTTGTGGTAACCGATGATTCCACCCAAAACCCCGGCGAACAGGTTGCCTTGACCCGCATGCCTTAAATCGGCGTCCAAATCGATTTCGTGGTCGACCTTCGATTCAATTCCCGCGGCAGTGAGCAGCATGGCCATAATGGACACGCACAAAATCACGACCATGTCCGGAAAATGGCTAAAAATAACATCCCAATTCACCTGGCTAAAACCTGAGAAATTGTAGGAATTCCAAACCATTTGCGTTGAAAAAGGCTCGATCAACCATCCGTTTTTAACGGCTTCAACTAACGAACCACCTCTTAAGAAAAGCGCTGCGTAAAACACGCCAATTGCCGCCACAATCATCGCCGGCAACACCAAATAATGACGAACATAATGGTAGATGGTCAGCAATACGACCGCAAAAATAACTCCGGGGATGATGTGAAGCAACGTAGGCGCATTAAAGAAATAATCAAACGGGTGATCCACGGGAATTGGAACGCGACGCATGACGTTAAGTGAACCAACCACAATCAGCCAACCAACCCCTGCCAGAAACCCGCCCATCACCGGATAGGGCACAAACCGAACCAAACCGCCCAATCGAAAACGACCCATTAAATAAAAGAACAGCCCGGTTCCCATCGTTACCAAAATAATCGACACTAAAATCGTGGGTAAAAGCGAATCGAAATGGTTTAGAATCGAACCCAAATCCCCCACGGACTTGAAAATCGATTGCACCATTAGTCCAATCAGGGTCGCAGGGACAATCGCCACCGACGCAATCGTCGCATAATACGACCCCTCAATCGCCAAAAACGCGCCGATGACAATGGAGCTAATTAAGGCAATACCGATACCTGTAGGGAGAAACGGAGCCAGTCCGCCGGAAAAAATAAACGAAGCGGCGCAAACGCTCATGGAGATAATAAGAATGGCGGCAATCACGCCCGAGAGAAGATTTGCGAAAAACTTATTCTGAGACGACGCTTTTTCCATGGCGCCCCCTTTCTTCACCTACCATTATGCCATCTTTTTTTCACAATCAAACAAGTTTTTATTTATCCGGGCTATGCTTCACGACCCTGGCAGACACCATATGAATCACGTCTTCGGCAATATTCACCGCATGATCGCATATACGCTCCAGATGGCGGGCAATAAATAGCAGCGGCAGAACGCGCGGCGTAGTAGACCCGTCCTTCATCAGATAATTTTCGATCAATTCTTTTTGCACCCGATCGCGAAGCGTATCCGCCTCCCGATCGCTTTGAATGACCTTTCTGGCCATTTCCACGTCGCGATTCACGATCGATTCGATGGCATTTTTCACCATACTCTGCGCCACTCGCCCGAGTTCGGGAATATCGTCCAAAGGCTTGATCAACGGATATGGCGCCAGCTCTAAAACGCGCTGCGCCATATTAGTAGACAAATCCGCAATCCGCTCCAGATCTGCGCTAATCTTGGTAGCGTTGGTAATAAATCGCAAATCGGACGCCTGGGGCTGAAACAACGATAATAGGCTCAAACATTTGTCATCAATAACCAGCTCCAGCTGATCGACGACTTCGTCATTATCGATCACCGCCTGCGCCTTTTTAATATCGCGAGACGCCAGCGCATCAATCACGTCGTGAATTGAATTTTCGGCGGCGCGTCCCATCGAGATCAGCTCGTTTTTAAGTACCGCCAGTTCTTCGTCAAAATGCCTCTCCATCGTTTAACCAAACCTCCCCGTAATATAATCTTCTGTTTTTTGGTGCTGCGGCGCTTTAAACAGCTGATCCGTTTTATCTTGTTCAATCAAGTCGCCGGACAAGAAAAATGCTGTGGAATCAGAAACCCGCGCGGCTTGTTGCATATTATGAGTCACAATCACAAGCGTATATTGTTTTTTAAGTTGATAAATCAACTCCTCCACCTTTGCGGTTGAAATCGGATCGATCGCCGAACAAGGCTCATCTAATAAAATAATCTCCGGCTCCACCGCCAACGTCCTGGCAATACACAATCGTTGTTGCTGACCGCCCGAAAGAGTTAACGCATTTTGCTTCAAATTGTCTTTCACTTCATTCCACAACGCGACGCGTTTTAAACTCGTTTCTACCACTTCGTCCAAAACGCTCTTTTTATTAACGCCATAAATTCGCAAACCATACACTACATTTTCATAGATCGATTTAGGAAACGGATTGGGTCGCTGGAACACCATCCCGATGCGTCGCCGGATATCCAGAAAATCCACGTTTTTGCGCGCAATATTCTCGTCACGATACAGAATCTGGCCTTCCATTCGAAAATTCGGAATCAAGTCATTGATGCGATTCAGACATCGAACAAACGTGCTTTTCCCACAACCGGAGGGCCCGATGATGGCCGTTACCGAATGTTCCGGAAAATCAATCGAAATGCCTTTGAGAACTTCCTTGTCACCATAATAACAATGCAAATCTTTAACTTGTAATTTCACTGCTCTACCACCTGATTTTTTTACGATAATGTTGCCGGATCAAAATCGCCACTAGATTCATCGTAACTGAAATAATCAACAATACAACAATACCCGCCGCCGCATTGATCGCAAAATCTTTTTGGGGACGCGACACCCAATTAAAAATTTGGATCGGAAGTACGGTAAACATATCCATTGGAGTTCTGGGCAGAAACGCAATATACGTGAGCGCCCCCATCGTCACCAACGGCGCCGTTTCGCCGATGGCCCGCGACATCGCCAATATCGTCCCGGTCATGACGCCAGGCATCGCAGCGGGCAAAACCTGGCGGCTAACCGTCTGCCATTTGCTGGCCCCCAAGGCCAACGACGCTTCGCGAATCGACGGCGGAACCGCTCGAAATGCTTCCCTAGACGCAAGTATAATGATGGGTAGTACCAACAAGCCCAAGGTAAACCCGCCGGCCAACAGACTGCGATCCAGCATCATTGTTCGCACAAACAACCCAAGCCCCAGCAAACCATAGATAATGGAAGGCACACCCGCCAGATTCGAAATGGTGATTTCAATGACATCATAAAACCAACTTTTTTTACTATATTCTTCCAGGTAAATCGCCGATGCCACGCCCAAAGGAAAGGCTGTTAGGAATGTGATCACCATAATCCAAAGAGTCCCCACCCACGCCGATAAGATACCCGCCGCCGCCGCTCGCCGGGAAGGAAAGCTGGTCATAAACTGCCACGACAACCGCGGGGCGCCATCCATTAGCACATCCGCAAATAACACCAGCAACACAAAAAAACCAAGCGCCGTAGCAGTAAAACCGACGACAGCAAAAATCTTGTCATAGCGTTGATTTCGAATTTTAATTTTATCAGTCATACGCCTGCCTAAATTTCTTTTTAAACCAAAAACTAACAATATTTAGAATAAATGTCACGACAAACAAGCTCATTCCTGCGGCAAAAATCGTATGATATTCCAACGTATCCGCCGGAGTGTCTCCCAGGCTGACCTGGACAATATACGCAGTCACCGTTTCAATCGGAACAAACGGATTCACCGTTAGACGCGCTTGTTGACCGCAGGCAATAGCAACAATCATGGTCTCTCCCACCGCCCGGGACAACCCCAATATAAAAGCGGCGACAATGCCGGAAAACGCCGCGGGAACGACGACTCGGGTGGCCACCTGAAAACGCGTCGCGCCCAACGCCAGCGCGCCCTCTCTCAGCCCACGCGGGATCGCGTACATGGCATCCTCGCTCAACGAAGCAATAATCGGCGTAATCATAATACCCATCACAATCCCCGGCCCCAGGGAATTAAAACCGGACAAATTCGGGATAAACGCTTGAAGCAAAGGGGTGACAAATAGCAACGCAAAATAACCAAAAACTACGGTCGGAACAGACCCCAAAATTTCCAGAACAGGCTTTAAAAAAGCGCGCAACCGGGCACTGGCATATTCGCTAAGATAAATCGCGCAAATCAAGCCAACCGGCAATGCAAATATAATCGCAATGAACGTGGTTAAAAACGTACCTGCAAATAATGACATGATCCCAAAATGCTTTTCGGTGAAAAGCGGCGTCCACTGGGTATCCGTCAAAAAACTAAAAAAGGAAACTTCTTTAAAAAAAGCGAGGGTTTCAAATAACAAAACGCCGATAATTCCTAGCGTTATAAAAATAGATAAAGACGCGCTAAGTTGCAACGCGCCTTCAACTACCCGATCCGTAATAGGTGACGGACGCCTCATTCTTTCCTTAAGATATCCGCAATTTTAACGCCCACCTGGGACCCATGCGCTCCAAATACGGAGCCGGTTTTTCGTTGTTCAAAACGTTTGGTTACCAAAGCATAAGCCTCTGCAGGCAATTCGATATACCCGACTTCCTTACTTAACTTCGCTGCATTTTTTAAATAAAATTCTACAAAGCTTCTAACTTCCGGCTTCTCTGCGGACTTCGTATTCACATAAATAAAAAGCGGTCTCGCCAACGGCTGATACCTGGCCTGAGCAACTGCTTCGTAAGTAGGCATTACCCCGTTAACGGCAACCGCTCTCAATTTATCGCTATTGGATTCGTAATAGGCCAAGGGAACAAAACCCAACGCATAAGGATCGGTCGAAACGCCCTGAACCAACACGTTGTCATCTTCGCTCGACGTAAAATCGCCACGGCTCGCATGCTCTTTACCCACGACGGCCTCCGTAAAATAATCATAGGTGCCGGAATCGACGCCCGCGCCAAACAAATGAATTTCCTTATCCGGCCAAGCAGGATTAATTTGATTCCATTTTTTAATTTTGCCTTGAGCTTCCGGTTCCCACATCTTCTTTAGTTCATTAATAGTGATCGATTTCACCCAATTATTTTTTGGGTTAACCACAATAGCAATTCCGTCAAACGCTACCGGCAACTCGATATAGGCAATATTATTTTCAGATAAAGCTTGCGCCTCTTTGGCCTTGATCGGACGCGATGCATCGGAAATATCGGTTTCGTTTTTAATAAATTTCTTGAACCCGCCGCCCGTACCGGAAATTCCAACAACGACATTGACGTTTCGATTCGACTTTTGAAATTCCTCTGCCACCGCCTCGGTAATGGGATACACCGTCGACGACCCATCCACCTTAATTAACTTTTTCGCCGACGCCGCGAGAGTAGGCTGCGCGACGGCAACACACAATACAAGAGCAAAAAGCGCCTTAAACTTCATCACATTCTCCTTTATATAGTATTTGCAGCTGATAGTAGTAAAAGGAAGTTAGGAAATAATAAAAGAATTGTTAGTTTTGTGTAAGCCTTGACGCTAACCATTTCTTAACAATTCGCTCATCTTATTTTAATACCTAGTCTATAATCTGCTCCATATGAAAAAACTCACTCTCTTTATTTTGTTGCTTGCAACTCAATCCTGGGCCGCAGATCCGATCTCTTTCACCGGCGATTTTAGAGTTCGTGAGCAATATCAAAAGCAAGAAGCCGATGCGGCCGCCAGAAATCGATTTCGCCTCCGCATGCGCCTGGCCGGAATGGCTGGTATCGACGACCAGACCAAGGTCAATGTTCGTTTGGCCACCGGCGCAACCACGGAACCCCGCTCGAACAACCAGACGTTGGAAGACTCGTTTGCAAAACCGGGTATCGTTTTGGATTATGCCTTTATCGAACACTCCCCTATCAACGGATTGACGGTGCTGGCCGGAAAAATGAAAAACCCCATTTGGAACCCCACCGACGTATTTGCAGGCGTATTGTGGGATGCCGATCTGACGCCCGACGGAGTAGCGCTTGCTTGGAAATCGACCGGCAATGAAAGCTTTTTAAACGCCGGTTATTTTGTTCTGGATGAAATTGGAAAAACTGATCCCTTAAGTCCCTATTTGATTGCGCTTCAACCCGGCATCCACTGGGAGCCGATGGAGAGCATCGCCGCGAAAACCGCCGTTGAGTTCTATTGGGCAGGCAATGTCAAAGGCCGAGTACTCCCTAACTCTGCAAAAACCAACTCTACCACCGTCGATTTTTATCCCGTGATTCTAGTTTCCGAATTTAAATTTCCTATGATAAAAGCCATCGGTGAAATCGGATTCAACGGCGGCGCCTCGTCCGAAAATAAATTGGGCCTGATCGGCCTCGTATTCGGCAACGAAAATTGGCAAGGCAAAATCCAATATTCCTATATTCAAAAAGATGCCTGGTTGGACATTTTGCCGGATTCCGACGCCTTGGGCGGGATTACCGACATTCAAGGCTTTCGCATAGGCGCTAAATTCGTTTTATCAAAAGCGTCGGCGTTCGACATAACGTATTATTCAATGAATCGCATTTCCGCAGCCTCAAACCGCGATTCGCTGATCCAGGTCGATCTTTCGACAAAATTCTGATGGCCAAAAAGATATTAATTGTTGAAGACGAAGAGGACATTGTCGAACTGCTAACGTACAACCTTTCAAAAAACGGGTTTCAAGTCAGCAGCGTTTCGCAGGGCGAGGAAGCCGTTCGCAGCGTTCGTCAAAATAAGCCCGATCTTATCCTTTTGGATTTGATGCTGCCGGGGTTGGATGGCATGGATGTTTGCCGGCTGTTGAAGCGTGAATCGTCCACCCGGCATATCCCCATCGTCATGGTTACCGCCAAAGGCGACGAGGCAGATATTGTATCCGGCCTCGAACTGGGCGCCGACGATTATGTCACCAAACCATTTAGCCCCAAAGTATTATTGTCACGAATCAAAGCCATTTTGCGTCGCGATGGCCAATCGAAAGAAGCGGCTTCATTTGTTGGTTTGCACGGAATAGAAATGGATCTGGATCAACGCAGAGTCAGATGCGACGGCAAAGAAATCAATCTAACCTATTCCGAATTTCAGGCGCTGCACCTTTTGTTGAGCCATCCCGGACGGGTTTTCACGCGCAACCAAATGATCGAAGAAGTGCATGGCCACAACCACATTGTCGTCGATCGAACGGTGGATGTGCTATTGGTCAATCTGAGAAAAAAATTAGGATCCAAAGGCGAACTCATCGAAACCGTTCGCGGCGTCGGATATCGACTTAAAGATTAAATGCCAAAAAAAGAATCCGCCGAAGATTTGGCGAGAATGCGCCAAGAGTTTGTAGCGAATGTCTCTCACGAATTAAAAACACCGATCACTCTCATCAAAGGATTTGTGGAAACGTTGATGGATGGGGCAAAAGACGATCCCATCGAACTGGAACGTTTTTTGCGAATTATCCAAACACACGCTGATCGCCTGGATGCCATTATCGAAGATCTTTTAAGTCTGTCTCGTATTGAACAAGACCAAGACAACGCCAGAATCACGTTCGAAACCGTCCGTTTAAAAAGCGTATTTGACCGCGTCATTCAATCTTGCGAACTAGCAATTAAGCAAAAAAATATTGTTGTCATTTCGGCCTGCCCAGATGAGATTGTCTGTCAGGCCAACCCCGCTCTATTGGAACAGGCGCTAATCAACTTGCTGGATAACGCCATCAAATACGGACCGGCTAAAAGCACGGTCGCCCTGTCCTGCCGAAAAAGCAAAGGAGAGATTCAAATCAGCGTCGCCGACGAAGGCCGCGGCATCGAAGAAAAACACTTACCCTACATTTTCCAGCGCTTTTATCGCGTCGATAAAGGCCGCAGTCGCAAAGAAGGGGGAACAGGATTGGGACTTGCCATCGTCAAGCACATTATCCAAGCCCATGGCGGTCAAATCGAGGTGGAAAGCGAATTGGACAAGGGAAGTATCTTTACCATCTCGCTCCCTATCCGAAAATGAAAAAAATTCTATCAACCAATTGTTTTGAAGAAGTGACGTTTGTGGAGGCGGTACGGTTATTGGGGCGAAGCGGTTTTTTTGTCCATGTTGAAAACGGTAGATACGTTGCCAATAAATCAAGTAACCAAGTCTGGTCAATTCCGCCAAAGGAAAAGCAAGAACTATTAGGCAAAGGCAGTTTCGGCTCCGTTGTAAGAGTACGAGGTAGTAGTAACGCGGATCCTGTAGCCGCTAAAATCCCCCATTCGAACATCGCCCCAAGATCGACCCGAGAAAAAGCGATGTATGAAAAAGCCGCCGCAGATGAAAAAAGAGTTATGGAAACGCTTCAGCCAGGCAACGGACATCTTATGCTCCCTATGGGCACGATTACGCTAGATAACAAAGAATGTATCTTCATGAAGATTGCATCAGAATTAACCCCTCAATTAATCACACTAATGAATATTCCTCATATCGCCGAAAATCTGGCGAGTAAAGGAATTTTTCCTGCAGATGTAGTTCTCCGCGCGATGAGCGACATTTTAAAAGGGGTCTCGTACATGCATGAAAAAGGCATCGCGCATCGAGATATTAAACCCAAAAACATTTTAATCGACCGTGACGGAAATGTTTTAATCGCCGACTTTGGAGAGTCCATTGAAACTGCTAATGGCGAAGCCATGAAAGACTGCAAGGGATCGCCAGACTATATGGCGCCTGAATTGTGCGCACAACGTCTACCTATAGGAGAAATGAAAGACAGTCGCATCCCCATTACACGCATGCTCGCCTACTTTTCAGCCAACGATCTGACAACACAAGGTTACGATGCAAGCGAAGTTACTCCCCACGTCACCGCACAATCCGTAAAACGAAATGGAACGCCGGACGCAAAAGTGGATACGTTTTCTTTTGCATTGACGATGTGTCGCTACGTCCTTGGTATCGCGCCTTACGACCCCGAAAGTAAACTAACGAAAATACCAGAAAACCCGCCTATTCCTTCATTGTTGATCGACGAATATGCCACCGCCATTCTTCAAGAGCGCGACTACCAAAACGACCTTTCAGACTTTGGAGCCGATGGCGGACGAAAAGCTGTTATTCCGATGTCGCCCGACGAAACACGATTATTTGTTCAAGCCGTCGTACGAATGCTCGACCTGAATCCGGATACCCGTCCGTCGATACGGGATGTTGCGCAACTGCCCTATTTCAGCCGGCCAGTTTTAACAAATGCGCAAACTAGAGAAGCCTGGGACATCATTCGCGATACCGGCAGAGCCATTCATCACCAACGAACCAATTCTCTAATAATCGATAGTCGGCCACGAACAAACAGCGAGGTAACTAAAAGACTATCCGCAACATATACTGTTACGATACCGCCTACTCCGGAAGAAGACGACACTGTAGTTACCACAGCCGGAGAAGCCCAACTAAGCGATGCAATGATCGCTCAAATTTTGGCTCAGCCTGCGCGCCGAAACGCAATTGTACCCGTAAGTATAGCGAACTATGCAGGATCAGCAGCTGCCACAGTCGCTCTAGGAAAACGCAGCGATGTTGACGCTATAGGAGACTCCTATCATGTTCTTGACCAAGAAATCGAAACATCAGTTGACGCACCAACAACTGGCACACCTGCAGATCCCACTCCCCCTCGTCGGGATTATTCCCGCCTCATTGCCCGACGCGATCCACGTGATCCCTTAACCTAAAACTTCACCGACCGGCTTAACAAATAGCCACGCCCGATATCCTGAATTTGAAACACGACGCTGATCTGCTTCGCCCAAAGCGGATCAGCCGGGATCAGCGTGATTTGCTGAAGCCCATCCGCCAATTTTTCGACTTTTACGGAGCCGCGAACCAAATTCTTGTCCTCGCCCACCGACAGCTAAATCGGGTGATCGGAGCATCCCCCAAGACGGGGATCGCCGGATCGAATTCGATATAAAAACTTTCCAAATATGAGGAAATACGATTATTTTCGATAACCAACGACTTCAATTTATTGTGATTCAAAACTAGCGACTCGACACCTTGGCTGACTACCGTCTTATCGCCGTCGGCAACGGTGCTAGTGTACGGCGCTACCTGATTATTTAGTTTGTAAAACCAGGATTTTGATTCGGCATAAACCAGCGAATTTAATAGCAAGAAAAATAAGACAACTAGACGCATGTATCTTTTATCATATCACTAGTTTAGCTTGCGTCATTCCTGGGCAATTAATAGACATGGCAAGACTCGGCCCAAAATCACCCCCAGGGAAGCAAAGTTCCCTTATATACATCTATCAACCCCAGCTTAACGCCATTTTAAGGAGCGATGACGCCGGTCGGTTCAAAACTGCAGCGAAACTTCTACTAAGGCATGGCTCCAGCGTCGACAACGCGCTTAAAGTAGCGGCGTCTCAAAAACTGGACCCCTCCGATGCTAAACAACTCGAGCAAGCGGTCAAGGAAGCAGGGGTCCCAAGGCTGGCGCCGCTAGCAAGACACGCCGGACCCGAAATAAAAAAAGAAGAACTGCCTTTCGAGCCCGAGGACAACCGAACTTTTTTGGGCATCGGCAGTCATGCCCGGGTGGATCTAAAAATAGTGGAAGGGAAAAAGGTAGCAGTGAGCACGCCGCTTACGAACGAAGATGAAAAAGAAATCCGAAGAGGGATGGCCATCTTGGCGAGATTAGATCATCCGAATATTCTTAGGGTAGCCGACGAAAAACACATGGCGACGGAGTTATGTTGGGGAACGTTAGATGAGTGCATCACCGACCTATTCGTCAACTCTCCCCCGTCCATCGATCGCACAAAGTTAGTACTATCTTATATCCGTCAAAGCCTGGAAGCCTTGGCATATCTTCACGATCGGCAACAATTAGCGCATCGCGATATCAAACCAAAAAATATCTTGATGGGGCCAGACGGACAGGTTCGGCTAGCCGACTTTGGAGAAGCCACAAAAACAACAGATTCTGAGCCGCTTAAAGAAGCGGGTACCGCCGCTTACATGGCGCCCGACCAAAAGATCACCGGGCCAACATTGCCGGCGTCCGATATCTGGAGCGTAGGGATCACGCTTTACCAACTATTAAACGGTCGTATTCCACAAGAAGCTCATAAGGGAGAACCCTTTGAGAATCCGTTCGGATTAATATTTTATACAATGGACACCTACGCTCACTATAGGCAGACCCTTCAACCACCGGAAAATACAGCGTCCGTCGACCATCTGCTACACGTCATGCTTCGCCCATCGCCTTCCGACCGCTGCACGGCGCGGCAAGCCCTGAATCATCCATGCCTGGCATCCAGCTCACTATACCGTCCGGATCAACTGGCGGAGATTCTTACACAATGGCTGGCTCTAAAGAAGGCGAGAGCTCGTAGCGAGTAATTTGCAGCTTTTTTTCGCCGCATGCGCCCTGCGATTCAATCATGCGCTGATAAAGTAGCTGGAAGCATCTCCAAAAATTATCTTCAATCTTATAAGCCTTATGGCCATCTCCTTCAATATTATCGGAATAGATTTCAAACTCACTTAGCCGAGGTTCATAGCGAAATCCAAAGGCATGGCCCCCGTCGCCCCACGACTGGCGTTGAAAAACAATTTCCAAAAGGCCAAGTCCGGTCCAGCCAAGGGAGCTAAAAATGTGTTTCAGCTGATTGGAAAACTCGGCGTCGTTTGAAATTTTATAAATTTGAGACACGTCTTCACTCGGATCGCGTTGCCCGCTTTGATACCGGTTTTGAACCTGCCTCACCTCATCCAATCGCTCCCGAAAATAAAACTGCCCGCCGCCTCCGCGCTGCACCCAAAGAAACGCCGCACCAAAGCAAAGCCCGGTCGACAGAATTTTATAGCGGACAAACATCATGATTAAAGGGAAAGTCGGAAAAACAACCGTCCGCGCCCATGCTCATCACACGTTCAATATCTTTAGGATCATTCACGGTATAGACAAACAAATTCATCCCGCGCTTGTGCGCATCTTCCACCATCTCCGGAATCAAAAACTCATAGGACATACAAACCGCGCTAGCCTGCAACTCTTCGGCAAATTTGCAATAACCCAACGGCACCTCGCCGATCAATGCACCCGTTGGAATCTTGGGATTAATTTGCTTCACCCGCAATATTTCGTGATGAAAAAACGACGATATCAGCGCGGTTTCATCCACTAACGGAACCACGCGATCAGCCAGGCCCTGCGCCTTCAATTCTACATTCACTCTCACCTTGCCTTTAACTAAGGCAAGCACTTCGGAAAGCAGAGGGATTTTTTGCCCTTTTCCGGCGTCCAGCTTGCGAAGGTCTGACAAGGAATAATCCCATACAAACCCTTTTCCATTCGTTGTTCTTTCCAAGCGAAAATCGTGCAAAACAATTAATTCATTTTCTACCGCTTGTACATCAATTTCGATCCAAGAAACACCAAGATCTATGGCTTTTTGGATAGCTAAAAGCGTATTCTCAGGCTCATATCCGGCCGCACCTCGATGCCCAAAACACGCGAAACGATTAAACATATTATTATAGTACAGGTTTAAGGAAAATCTAAAAGGGGAAAAGGATAACGAGTCAAAAAAAGGAGGGATTGTATGAATAGAAAGGCGTTTTTGTCGGAGGTGATCGGAACGTTTGCGCTGGTCTTTATCGGGGCGGGTTCAGCTGCATTAGCCACAGGCATACTGACCGTTGCATTCGCTCACGGGCTGGTGGTCACCGCATTTATCTATGCGTTGGGCCAATATTCAGGCATCCACATTAACCCGGCCGTAACGTTTGGGATGTGGGTCGCCAAAGCGATCGACATTAAAGAAGCCGCGTATTACTGGGTGGCGCAGATCCTGGGCGGCGTCTTGGCCGGTTTCGGTTTATCGGTGCTATTAAGCGAAATGGGAACAAACCTGGGCATGACGACCCTTGCAGGCGGCATCTCGCCTCTTCAAGGCTTTTTGATTGAAACCATTTTGACGTTCTTTCTGGTCACCGTGATTCTACATACCGCCGTTAAGGGTAATCAAATGGCCGGTCTGGCGATCGGTTTGACACTGGCGTTCTGCATCATGATGGGCGGCCCGTTGACCGGAGCCTCACTAAATCCCGCCCGAACGTTAGGGCCGGCGTTGTTCATGGGCGAGTTCGCCAATATCGGAATTTATATTCTGGGTCCGCTGTTGGGCGGAGGACTGGCGGCGCTGCTTTATACCAAGGTTTTTAAAAAGAAGTAGAAATCGTCTTGACAAGAATGTAACAAGGCGAGTACCTTAGCCACTATTCCCTCGTGGATAAATATTTAAGTTATAAGGAGTAAAGCAACATGGAAGATAAGAACCGCGAAATTGGTACAGTGAAATGGTTCAACGCTAAGAAAGGGTACGGATTCATCAGCCGCGAAAAAGGTGGCGATATTTTTGTACACTACAAAGCAATTAAAGGCGAAGGATACCGTTCATTGGAAGAAGGCCAAAAAGTAGAATACGAAGTGGCCCAAGGCGCGAAGGGTTTAGAAGCTAAGGACGTTTCTCTTAAGAGCTAATTCCTAATCAGAATCTAAAATCAGGAAAAGGCGGCAGCAATGCCGCCTTTTTTATTTTATTTTGTCAGTGTATATTTAATCATCTCCAACCGTTAGCCCCGACGCCATCGTTAGTCCGACCTATGATAATTTTCCCGAAAGCGATGCTCCGTCGCCTGTCCCAAGAAACACCTACTTCGAAGAGCTTGAAGCCAATCGCAGCTTATTAAGGCTCTTTGAACAAAACACCGGTCTAAAAAACGTCCACGATTTGCAACCAGTCGCCGATCGTCTGAAAAGAATAGACGCCGCCAAAATTTATTCGCCCGAAGTGATGGACGCCATGAAAGAACTTAGAGAGATTTGCGCGATCCGAACAAGCGAGAAAATCGTCGGTGAGTTAAGTTCGCTTCTGGTTGGTGTCGATACCATGATCACTCATGTCACTAATACGGAAAAATTCCTCAAGGCAATCTGGGAAAGCCATGTACCTGTACTCGATCTATTTTTACACTCGGCAAACGCCTATTCGCGACATCAAGCGCGCTCAGAAGACGACAAGGACGACAAACACTCCAAAGGCACGGAAAACACCAAAAACTCCGAACGCGAGAGCCACTTCTATCTGGAAAAATCTGCCGATTCCGGACATCTTAATTGGTTCGCGGAACGGTTCAAAGAATTCGACACCGTCTCCGCGCGGGAAGGATTTAGCCACCATCGCCTGCAGCGCTTGGAAGTCCAAATGAAAAGAGCCTTGGACAGTTCGATATTTCCTAGGCCGTTAAAACCACTGATCCGCGCGTTGATGGACGCGTTGCACCATATTGACATTCATTTAGTAACCAGAGCCCAAACCTATTCCAGGGCGGCGGAAGCCGGAGAGCGTGAATTGTGGAAAACTATCAAACTAGATTTTGACAAAAAGAAGTTCTATGCCGTCGGCGGCCCCTTTGTAAACGACATTAAAAATTTGAAAATCGGAGAGGTTGGCCGCCTGAAAAACATAGAAGTCGGTCTTGCCAAGCTCCATTCCCAACACCCAAATACAACCGCCGCCGACATCAAGACCCTGTCCAATTTTAATGCCTTAAAAGACGCTTGCATCTCCATGGAACGCAAGGCATTGCGCGACGCCAAGGCGCTGGTCGGCCACTCCACCCAGGAATCTGTATTTGAAAACCCCGCCGCGTTGCGGCTCCTTGAACTGGAAATGAGAGCGCACGATGACATCGTAAAGTTTTTAATCCTAAAATTAAAACACCTGGGCTGGGAAAGCTTCAACGAAACCGAAAAAGTGAAGCTCATCAAAGGCTTACTTAACAACCACATGCGTTTGACCCTTTACCCCAGAGCCGCAGTTGTAAAGCGGGATGATTAAACCGATTTAATCTTTTATTTCATCTCAAACGTAGCCTTAACGGTAGATGACACCACTATTTTCGCGATCGGCGGCGAAACCTCTTCTTGTCCGCCCCCGCGAGACGCTCTCAAATTGGTTTCAGACGCATACGGCATGGTAACGCTTTCATCGCGAATATCCACGGCGGCGCCCAACCGTTTGCCCTCGACTTCGGCCAACCCTTGCGCTTTTATTCGCGCGTTTCTCAGGGCTTCTTTTTGCATGTCCGTTTGCAACCTGCGGCGATCCCGAATGTCGAACGACTGTGAATGCATCGATTGGATTCCCATCAAGGGCAATGCCCCCATCAATTTTTGGAATGACTCCAACGAATGAACCTCTACATCGATCTGAGTTCGCGCCAAATATCCGACAAATTCGCGCGGACTTTTTTGATAATTATATTCGGGATAAATCGATTGAAATTTGGTCGCGATATCGCGTTCCGGAACCGGGAAATCCCGCAAGAGTTTTAGATGTTTGGTTAGCTTT